>CALBWZ010000231.1 GCA_937893415.1 uncultured Comamonadaceae bacterium
GCATATGTCAATCATGTTGCCTGACAACTCGGAATCAATCGTCTCGTCCAAGAAGGTTTCAATCTCAGCGTGCTCACCTCGGTGAGACATACCCAGCTCCATGTCACCAGCAATTTCGTCACCGAAACGCACGCAACGTGTGCAATGTATGCATCTGCTCATTTCTTCCATAGAAATAAGGGGCCCTACGTCTTTGTTGGACACAACTCGCTTGTCTTCTTCGTAGTGAGATTGACCGCTGCCGTAGCCAACGGCCAGGTCTTGCAACTGACATTCACCGCCTTGGTCACAAATAGGGCAGTCAAGTGGGTGGTTGATGAGTAAAAACTCCATCACAGATTGCTGGGCCTGAATCGCCTTGTCGCTCTTGGTGCGCACAACCATGCCTTGCGACACCGGTGTGGCACACGCCGGCATAGGCTTTGGTGCTTTTTCTATGTCAACCAAACACATGCGGCAATTGGCCGCAATCGACAATTTCTTGTGGTAGCAAAAGTGTGGGATATAGGTGCCAGCTTTTTCAGCAGCATGCATAACCATGCTGCCAGCTGGTACTTCTACCTTGTTGCCGTCTAATTCGATTTCAACCATGTGGTGTTACCTGTTTGACCTGTAGTGCTTGTGCGAGGGGGTTATTCACCCATACCTGGCATGCAAGACTTGTGCGCAATGTGATGCTCAAATTCATGGCGGAAATGCTTGATCATGGCTCGTACAGGCATGGCAGCAGCATCGCCCAATGCACAAATCGTACGGCCTTGAATGCCATCGGCCACTCGGTTCAATTGCGCCAAATCACTTTCACGACCCTGGCCGTTTTCAATGCGATCAACCATGCGCCACAACCAACCCGTCCCTTCACGACACGGCGTGCACTGGCCACAGCTTTCATGCATGTAAAAGTAAGACAACCTCAGCAAACTCTTGACCATGCACCGTGTGTCGTCCATCACAATCACGGCGCCTGAGCCCAGCATAGACCCGGCTTTTGCAATGGAGTCGTAGTCCATATCGGTGGCCATCATGATGTCTGCTGGCAATACCGGCATAGAAGAACCACCGGGAATAACAGCCTTGAGCGTGCGACCTGGACGCATACCACCAGCCAGCTCCAGCAACTTGGCAAACGGGGTGCCCAGCGGCACTTCGTAATTACCAGGGCGTTGCACATCGCCGCTGACAGAGAAAATCTTGGTGCCGCCATTGTTGGGCTTGCCGCACTCGAGGTAGGCAACGCCACCATTGCGGATAATCCAAGGCACCGCAGCAAATGTTTCGGTGTTGTTGATGGTGCTGGGCTTGCCATACAAGCCGTAGCTGGCAGGAAATGGCGGCTTAAAGCGCGGCTGGCCTTTTTTGCCCTCCATGGACTCAAGCAGCGCGGTTTCTTCACCGCAAATATAGGCCCCAAAACCATGGAAGGCATGCAGCTCAAAATCAAAACCGGAACCGAGAATGCCTGTGCCCAAATAGCCGCCTGCCCGCGCCTCTTCGATAGCCGCCTCAAAACGCTCGTAGGTCGCGAATATTTCACCATGAATGTAGTTGTAGCCCACAGAAATGCCCATGGCATACGCTGCGATGGCCATACCCTCAATCACGATGTGCGGGTTGTACATCATGATGTCGCGGTCTTTGCAGGTACCGGGTTCACCCTCGTCAGAATTACAAACCAAGTACTTCTGACCCGGGAACTGGCGGGGCATGAAGCTCCACTTCAAACCCGTGGGAAAACCAGCGCCACCGCGTCCGCGCAATGCGGACTCTTTCATGGTTGCAATGACTTCGTCTTGCGTCATACCAGCGCCACCGTCTTGGCCCAAAATTTTACGCAATGCAGCGTAACCGCCACGCGACTCGTAGTCTTGTAAACCCCAATTCGCACCAGTTAAACCGGCCAGAATGTGCGGTGAAATATGGCGGCCATGAAAGCACGATTGGTCACCAGTCGCCTTAAAGTCCGCCAATACACTGGCCAAATCCATTAAATTGCTCATGCAGTAGCTCCCAGCTTGGAGGCGTCATTCAGCGGGTGCTTGGCAGCTTCGGCCTGCAAGGCCGCCACCATCGCATCCATGCGGGCGTTGCTCATGTTGGAGCACATGGTGCGGTCGTTCACCAACATAACCGGGGCATCGGCGCAAGCGCCTAAACACTCGCTTTGCTGCAAAGTGAACAAACCATCAGATGTGGTTTGCCCCATTTTGATACCCAGCTTGATTTCCATGTAATGCAGTGCATCTTGGCCGTTGCGCAGTTGACAGGGCAAATTGGTGCACACGTTCAGCTTGAAGCGCGCCACTGGCGCTTGGTTGTACATGTTGTAAAACGTGGTGACCTCGTGCACAGCCATAGCCGCCATGCCCAAATAATCGGCAATAGCGGCTTCAGCCTCGGGCGATACCCAGCCCTGCTCGTCTTGAACGATGGCCAAGCAAGCCATAACGGCTGAGCGCTTTTGATCAACGGGATATTTTGCAACTTCCTTGTCGAAGCGCATGCGGGTTGAATCCGAAATCATCGGTCAATTTCTCCAAACACAATGTCCATGGTCCCAATGATGGCCACCGCATCAGCCAGCATATGGCCTCGAGTCAGTTCATCAAGGGCTGCAAGGTGTGCAAACCCGGGGGCGCGAATTTTTAAGCGGTAGGGCTTGTTGGCGCCGTCGCTCACCATGTAAATACCAAACTCACCTTTGGGGTGTTCGACCGCGGCATAAGCCTCGCCCTCTGGAACTCGGAAGCCTTCCGTGAATAACTTGAAGTGATGTATCAAGTCTTCCATGTTGGACTTCATGTCTTCGCGTGAAGGGGGCGCGACTTTGCGGTTGTTCGTGATCACTGGACCAGGGTTGTCTCGCAGCCACGCAGAACACTGCTGAATGATTCGGTTGCTTTGACGCATTTCCTCTACACGCACCAAGTAGCGGTCGTAGCTGTCGCCTTCTACGCCAACAGCTACGTCAAAATCCATCTCAGCGTACACATCATAGGGTTGCGTTTTACGCAAGTCCCAAGCCACACCGGATCCGCGCAACATAGGCCCAGTGAAGCCCATGCTCATGGCCCGCTCAGCGCTGATAGCACCCACGCCAACCGTACGCTGTTTCCAAATACGGTTTTCAGTGAGCAATGTTTCGTATTCGTCGATGTAATTGGGGAACTTGGCACAGAAGTCGTCAATAAAGTCCAGCAACGAGCCTTGGCGATTTTCGTTGAGCTTGGCCACACCTCGGGCATTGCGCACCTTGCTGGCCTTGAACTGCGGCATGGTGTCTGGCAAGTCACGGTAGACGCCACCTGGGCGGAAATAAGCAGCGTGCATGCGTGCGCCAGAGACCGCCTCGTACATGTCAAACAGGGACTCACGTTCGCGGAACGTATAAATAAGAATGGTAGATGCACCGCAGTCGTGTGCATGCGCACCCAACCACATCAGGTGGTTCATCACGCGGGTGATTTCAGCAAACATCACACGGATGTATTGCGCCCGGCGCGGCACGTCTAAGTCCAGCATTTTCTCTATGGCTAGGCAGTAGGCGTGCTCGTTGCACATCATAGATACGTAGTCCAAACGGTCCATGTACGGCAGCGACTGTATATACGTCTTGGTCTCAGCCAGCTTTTCGGTAGCGCGGTGTAGCAAACCAATATGCGGGTCCGCGCGCTGCACCACCTCGCCGTCCAGCTCAAGCACCAAGCGCAACACACCGTGCGCAGCAGGGTGTTGTGGTCCAAAGTTCAGCGTGTAATTTTTAATTTCAGCCATAGGGGTATCCGTTCAACTCAGGGCGGGCAATGGGTTAATTCAAGCCAGCGTAGCTGTCTTCGCGAATGATGCGTGGTGTAATCTCACGCGGCTCAATCGTCACTGGCTGGTACACCACACGGCGCTGTTCAGCGTCATACCGCATCTCAACATGACCTGTAACAGGGAAGTCTTTCCGGAATGGATGACCAATAAAACCGTAATCGGTCAAGATGCGACGCAAGTCCTCGTGCCCTTCAAACATGATGCCGAATAGGTCAAAGGCTTCGCGCTCATACCAGTTGGCAGAATTCCAAATGCGGTTGACAGAAGCCACCACAGGGAAATCATCGTCATCACAAAACACCTTTAAACGGATGCGCTGGTTCAGGGCAACCGAGAGCAAATGCACGGCAACTGCAAAGCGCGGACCTTCGTACTGGCCGTCTTTGTACTCGCTGTAATCAAGACCGCACAAATCCATCAGTTGGGCAAACTGACAATCAACATGGTCACGCAGTTGCAGCGCCACAGCCGGGTAGTCCGCAGGCTTGACATGGATGGTCAGTTCACCAAGGTCGGTACTGCTGCTCACCACGCGCTCGCCCAAAATAGCCAGCACGTTGTTTTTAAGTGTTTCAATCGTCATAGTGCTCACCTTAAACACGCGCAATGGTGTTGGTGCGGCGAATTTTTTCTTGCAGTTGAATGATGCCGTACAACAAGGCCTCCGCAGTCGGCGGACAACCTGGCACATACACGTCAACCGGCACAATGCGGTCACAACCACGCACCACTGAATAGCTGTAATGGTAGTAACCACCGCCATTGGCGCATGAACCCATAGAAATGACCCAGCGCGGTTCACTCATTTGGTCATACACCTTGCGCAGTGCTGGTGCCATTTTGTTGCACAAGGTGCCAGCCACAATCATCAAGTCGGCTTGTCGCGGGCTCGCGCGAAACACCTCGGCACCAAAGCGCGCCAAGTCATAACGCGCAGCGCCTGCGTGCATCATCTCAACCGCACAGCAAGCCAGACCAAACGTCATCGGCCACAAAGACCCAGTCTTGGCCCAATTCACCAGCGAGTCGTAGTTGGTGGTAATGAAACCTTTTTCTAATACGCCTTCAATGGCCATGTTGCGTGTCCGCCTTTAAACGTTGTTGCAGGAAATGCTGCAGAG
>CALBWZ010000232.1 GCA_937893415.1 uncultured Comamonadaceae bacterium
GGCGGTGTGGCCTTGCACATGCTGCGCCACGTGGTGCTGGACGAAGCTGACCGCTTGCTAGACAGCGGCTTTAGCGATGAGTTGCAGCGTATCCACCAAGCCATTGACCAAGCCACGACACAAGCTGCAATCAAGCCACCACAAACATGGTTGTTTTCTGCCACCTGGAACGACGAGGTGGAGACATTGTCGCAAGCGTGGTTGCGTCAACCCGTGCGCGTAGAAGAAACCGCTGGCGTTGTTGCGACACCGCCAATTGAGCAACGCGCAATAGCCGTTGACGAAAAGCGACGCACGGCCTTGTTGCTACACCTCATCAAAACGCACAAATGGAAACAGGTGTTGGTGTTTGTGGGCACGCAATACGCCGCCGATCATGTGGCGGATAAGCTGTACAACAACTTCAAAGGTGCCAAGGTGTACGCCACGGCGTTTCACGGTGGCTTAACGCAAGCGCAGCGCACCACTTGTTTAGACGAATTTAAAACTGGCCAATGGGACGTTTTGGTGACCACCGATTTAGCAGCGCGTGGCATTGATATTGCCGCACTGCCTGCTGTGGTTAATTACGACCTGCCTCGCAGCGCAAGCGATTACACCCACCGCATTGGCCGCACAGGCCGAGCTGGCGTGGCCGGTGAGGCGGTGAGCTTTGTTACCCCAGCCGCCAGTCGTCACTTCGAACTCATCATGCAACGCAACCAACTAACAATTAAGGTTGAGTTATTGGCTGGCTTTGAAACCACTGACCTGGCCCACGTGCAGCCTGACGCGACCGACAGCAGCACTGGCGGACTTGATCCCAGCGGAGGCATAAAAGGCAAGCGCATGAGTAAAAAAGACAAACTGCGAGCAATGGCCCAACATACACAACAAGAGCCAGAGCCAGAGCCAGATCAAAACCAAATTCAAGATCAACAACAAACCCAGACAGGGCTGCCTGAAGCTATTCACGCAGTAGGTACAACCGACTCAATCGGTCAAGCCAACCCGTCAGACAAGCCCAACCTCTAAGCCTCCAACCTCAACACCACATACGACAAGCGCTACGCGGACAGCAGGGGGGTCAACGCGCACTGCTGAACAATACGGCCACGACCTGCAGTCGCCCAGACACCCCATTTAGTTGGATGAATTACAAGTTTTATTGAGCTGTCACTAAACCGCAGGTAGGTTGTCCATGTTGTCTTGTGCCAGCACCGCTGGCCCTCTTGGATTGGCGTGCTTGTCACCATTGGGGTCCACGAAAATCACACGCTGGCACTAGGCATGGGCTTGTTCAAAGCGTCCTGTGCGGTGCAACAACGTGCCGTCATTTGACAGCAC
>CALBWZ010000233.1 GCA_937893415.1 uncultured Comamonadaceae bacterium
CCCCAACTGTTGGCAATGTCAGCACTTTGGTATCAGCTACGACCCCAAGTTGCCCTACCTGTGCCGACTGATGGGTTTTAAAACCCGTATGCTGCCCGCCATCGAAGTGCTACGCGCCGACGGCCAGTACTGCCAAGGTTTTACACCCAAGTCCGACCCCAAGCTGCGTAAATCCCCCAAGCATATTTGGGCTTGACGGTGGCGGATCGCTTTTTCTGTTGCTTGATGCGCTTTAAACAAACTTGCTGCAGTTCAACGATGTGGTGACCTACGCACAACAAATGCTAAGTCGTTGATACAAGTTGTTGTTGGTACTGCATGCATATCCACAAGCTTACAGACGTCCCAATAACTCGATATCACGACATCTCATACACATGACATGCTGAGCGCGTTACAGTATTTGTTAAGCCACTGTAATAGCACGCGCAAAGTCCTTGCACTTTTTAACTTACATTCATCTGCACACCATGTTGAAGCTCATTACCCGATACCTGCACATTGCCACCTTGCTGTGTGTGTGCGCGCTGCAAGCGCCAGCCTCTGCGCAAGTGACAGCCAAAGATGCCAACGAAATTGGTATAGCCGCCCTGGAGCGCGGTCATTACTCTACAGCCATGCGGGCGTGGCTAGGCCAAGCCAAAGCAGGGGACGCCTTCGCGCAAAGCAATATCGGTTACCTGTACGAGCACGGCCTAGGGGTACGCCAAAGCTACGTAGAGGCTTTGGAGTGGTACCGCCGGGCGGCCAATCAAAACTTGGCACAGGCCCAGTTGAACATTGGCACCTTGTACTTCTACGGCTACGGTGTAGAGCGCAACGCCCGTGAGGCTGTGCGGTGGTTCAGGCAAAGTGCCAAGCAAGACCTCAAAGACGCGCAGTACATGATGGGTGTGGCGCACTTTGAAGGGCAGGGTGCCATGGCATCGGCCCCCATTGCGCTGGAGTGGTTCGTTAAAGCCAGCAAGCAAAACCACCCCAATGCGCAGCTGATGGCGGCCAATATGTACATCAATGGCGACACAGGGAAGGTAGATGCATTTGCCGCCCACGTTTGGGCAGACTTGGCAGCAATGGGTGGCAACACAGAGGCCTCGCTGGTGCGTGACTACGCATCATTCAAGTTGGAGCGCAGCGAGATCGCCACAGCCACTGAGGTGGCCAAGCAGTGTTTGGCCACTGCATTCAAGGCCTGTTTGTAAGCGTCTGTTTACAAACGGTCAGCGCGATGCATAAACCAGCGGCATAGGTGTCAAGCGGCAATACATTGCCCCCGGTAGCACCAGCTGTCGAGAAAGCGGCAAGCCTTGGCCAATGAGGTTATAGGTACTCAAAAAAAAACGGTATTTCTGTATTAACAGCTTAAAAGCAATACCTGCAGTCTATTGGCACACGGGTTGCTAAAGAGAGGTCTCTAACTCTAAAGAGATTGACCTGTGACTGCTAACCAACAACTTCATTTATCCGCCGTTTGGCTAGACCCCATGCGCACACTGCAAGACGACGAGTGTGGCAAATTGGGCGAGGTGGGCATTACGCCCATCACGATTAATATGCTGGCTGACTTGCGCACTGCGCTCACACAGGCGCACGTGGTGGTGGTGCGCTTGCTGGACAGCTTGGAGCTGTTCACAGAAGTCACGCAGTTGATTGCGACCATGGGTTTCAAAGTACCAGTCGTGTGTCGCGTTGAGCGCCGCAACTTAAGCTTGACTGTACAAGCCATGCAAGAGGGTGCTTTGCATGTGGTTGCCGCTGACGACTACAGCGTCAAAGCTTGGGGCAGTGTCACCAAAGCATTGGCCACCAAGCAGTTGGCAAATGCCACACAAGTTAAAAAGCCCAAGAGCGCCGTATTTGTAGACCCAGCCAGCCAGCATTTGTTGGCGTTGGCACAGCGCGTGGCGCAAACAGATGTAACGGCCTTGTTGGTGGGCCCAACCGGTTCGGGTAAAGAGGTGTTGGCCCGCGTGTTGCACGAGTCCTCCACACGCGCCAAGCAGCCATTTGTGGCTCTCAACTGTGCCGCGTTGCCAGAGAATTTGATTGAAGACTTGTTGTTTGGCCACGAGAAGGGCGCGTTTACTGGCGCATTGAAAGAGCACAAGGGCCTGTTTGAGCAAGCGCAGGGCGGCACCATTTTCTTAGACGAAATTGGCGAGATGCCTATGTCGTTGCAAACCAAGTTGTTGCGTGTGTTGCAAGAGCGCACGTTGACACGCTTGGGCGGTCAGTCCCCCATTGCGTTGAATGTGCGTGTGGTGGCCGCTACCAACAAAGACTTGCGATTGGCCATGCAAACCCGCGAGTTCCGTGAAGACTTGTACTTTCGCATTTCAACGTTTCGCCTGAGCTTGTTGCCGTTGGCAGACCGCCCCGGCGACATCCTGCCATTGGTGGCGCAAATGTTGGTAACCCACGGTCAAGCAAGCATGGCATACAACCTGGACGAACAAGCGCAAAG
>CALBWZ010000234.1 GCA_937893415.1 uncultured Comamonadaceae bacterium
GGTTCGTTGAAGCCTTGTTTCCAGAGCTTGCAGCTTTAGAGGGCAAGCAGTAGGCCTATTGTGCTTGGGCCAACAGCGCACGTCGCACGCATTCAGAAGATCACGCAGGCGATTCGTTCAGTACGTCTAGCAGTTCTGTTTCTAATGCAATGCGAGATTTTTGACTCAGCAGTGCCTCACCGCTGACCAAAAAAGTGTCCTCAACACGCTCACCCAGGGTCGTGATTTTTGACAACTCCACACTCACACTGTGCAAAGCCAATGTGCGCGCCACGCCGTACAGCAAACCAGTGCGGTCGCTAGCCGAAATAGTCAATAACCAATGTTGTGCTTTGTCATCTGGTCGCAAATCAACGCGAGCCGGCATTGGAAAGCTTTTCACACGTCTAGACAGTCTGCCCATATGCGCTTGCGGCAACGGGGTTTTCTTGTCTATCAAGGCGCTTAATTCAGCCTCAACCATGCCCACATAGGCACGGTGCTGCTCGGCGACATGCGGGCTGGTGACCTGAAATGTATCAAGCGCGTTGCCAGAGTTTGTGTTGTGAATACGGGCATCCAAAATGCTAAAACCGGCTTTGTCAAAGTAGCCACAAATTCTGGCAAATAAATCTGTTTGATCGGGGGCAAATACCATGACTTGTAAGCCGTCGTTGACTTGTGAGCGCCTGGCCCGTACCAAACACGACTTTCTCATATCAGAGGAGGGCAGCGCCAAGGCTTTAGACAAATGCCTAGTATGCCAAGCGATATCGTCGCCGTCGTGGCGCATAAAATAACTCAGATCGAGTTGGTCCCATAGCTTTTTATGCGCCATGTAAGGGGTTGCATGCAAGGCCAGTGTTGACAGCGCCTCGCGTTTTCGGGCATCGACAATCGCATCAGCCTTTACCTCTTGGCCACCCAAAATTCGCATACCAATATTGAATAAATCTTCAAGCAATTTGGCTTTCCAACCGTTCCAAACTTTGGGTGAGGTGCCGCGGATGTCGGCCACCGTAAACAAATACAGCGCGGTCAAATAGCGCTCGTTGCCCACGCGCTTGGTAAAGTTGGCTACCACATCTGGGTCTGTGGTGTCTTGCTTTTGGGCCACATGGCTCATCAGTAAATGATTCGCCACAATAAACTCAATCAGCTTGAGGTCTTCACCGCCAATGCTGTGTTGTTTACAAAACACCCGCACGTCTTTGGCGCCAAGAACCGAGTGGTCACCACCACGGCCTTTTGCAATGTCATGAAAAATA
The DNA here is from genome assembly GCA_937893415.1 of uncultured Comamonadaceae bacterium. Classification (GTDB taxonomy): domain Bacteria; phylum Pseudomonadota; class Gammaproteobacteria; order Burkholderiales; family Burkholderiaceae_C; genus RS62. The sequence goes on from CALBWZ010000234.1 coordinate 1,248, forward strand.
GCAGCTACATAAAAAATCCATGGCTTGTCCCAGCCAGCAGCCAGTTGTGAACAAAATGGGTATTCGTGAGAGTGGTCGGCAATGAAAAAGCGACGCACATTGCGCAGCACCATCAGCGTGTGCGTATCAACGGTGTAGACATGAAACAGGTCATGCTGCATTTGTCCAACAATGTTGCGGAATACCCATAAGTAGCGCCCTAACACCGACGTCTGATTCATCAGGCGCAGGGCGTGCGTGATGCCCTCTGGGTGACGCAATATCAACATAAAAGTGGCGTGGTTGACTGGGTCGCTGCGGTACTTGGCGTTCATGATAGGACGCGCACTGTACAAAGCACGCAGCGTTCTAGCAGATAAACCCGTGATGCTCACCGTATTTTGATACAACAAAAACGTTTCTAAAATCGCTTGAGGTTCACGCAAGTACAGGCCATCATCGACCACTTCAATCAGGCCACCTCTATCAAAAAACCGCTCGTTGATAGGGCGCATTGCCACAGGAGCCTCAACTTCGCGCGCACGCAAGGCCTCTTCAATGTTGAGCAAAACGATTTGATTGAGCTGCGTAACAGCCTTGGCTGCCCAGTAATAGCGCTTCATGAGGGCTTCACTGGCTTTACGAGCCGAGCGACTGTGTCCGCCGGAGCCAACACTACCCTTGTAGCCAAAGCTCTCGGCAACCGATGTTTGAAGGTCAAATACCAAACGGTCTTCGCGTCGCTTCGACAAGACGTGTAGCCGGGCACGTATAAGACTTAACAGCGCTTCATTGGTTTTGAGTTGACCCAACTCCAAGTCCGTGATTAAGCCATTGGCGGCCATGTCGTCCCAGCTGCTGCCAAAGCCAGCGGCTCTCGCAACCCAGGCTATCACTTGCAGGTCGCGTAAGCCACCAGGCGATTCTTTGCAGTTGGGCTCTAGTGAATAAGGTGTGCCTTCAAAACGCTGGTGGCGTTGGCGCATTTCAAGGGTTTTTGCGGTGAAGAATTCAACTGGACGCAGCGCTGCCAACACAGACTGCATCAGCGCTGGCAGCGCCATTTTTGAGCCAGCCAACCAGCGTGACTCCAACAGCGAGGTTTGAACCGTTACGTCGTTAGCAGCCTCTTTAAGGCACTCATGGGGTTGACGCACACTGGCACCAATTTCCAAACCAACATCCCAGCAATTGCTGATGAATCGTTCTATCGCCTGACGCAGCAGCGGGTTTGACTCCGGCGGTTGACCTTCGGTCAGTAAAACCAATACGTCTACATCCGAGCCGGGAAACAGCTCAGCCCGCCCGTAACCACCAACGGCCACCATTGTGGCTGATGCTGGCATCAGCGACAGCTTCCACACAGCGCGCAGTGTGGTGTCTGTGTGTTTGGACAGGGCTCTCAATACACCTTTGACGCTGCGTGGCTGCATCGCAGGGTTTAGCAGTTGTGTCAGCGTTGCTGTTTTCCCCGCTCTGTGTTGGTCTCTGAGAGCGCCCAGCTCGTGTTGTGCAGGGGAAATGCCAGCTACAGGCATGCTTTAAGCGCTGGCGCTGACGAAGCTTGGTACCGCGGGTGAACCTGTAGACAAGGTCAGCACCTCGTAGCCAGTGGGTGTCACCATTACCGTGTGCTCCCACTGCGCGGACAGAGAGTGGTCCTTGGTCACAATGGTCCAGCCGTCTGGCATTTCTTTGATGTCGCGTTTGCCGGCGTTGATCATCGGCTCTATGGTGAAGACCATGCCGGCCTTGATCTCTTCGCCGGTACCTGGCGAGCCGTAGTGCAGTATTTGTGGGTCTTCGTGAAAGCCCCTGCCTATGCCGTGGCCGCAAAACTCACGCACCACACTGAAGCCCAAACCTTGTGCAAAGGTTTGTATGGCATGGCCTATATCGCCTAGGCGAATGCCTGGCTTGACCATGGCGATACCTTTCCACATGGCGTCATAGGTCACTGCGCATAGCCGTTTTGCCGCTATCGAGGCTTCGCCGACCATAAACATACGGCTGGTATCGCCATGCCAGCCGTCTTTAATAACGGTGATGTCTATGTTGATGATGTCGCCCTTTTTGAGCGCCTTGTCATTGGGAATACCGTGACAAATGGTGTGGTTGACCGAGGTGCAAATTGACTTGGGGTAGGGCGAATAGCCGCCGGGTGCATAGTTCAGAGGTGCAGGAATGGCTTGCTGCACATTCACAATGTAGTCATGTGCCAAGGCATCGAGTTGATCGGTTGTCACACCAACCTGTACGTGTGGTGTTAAAAAATCCAACACTTCCGAGGCCAATTGCCCAGCGATGCGCATACCCGCTGCGTCTTGTTCAGTTTTGTAAGTTATAGCCATGTGAAATTATCGCACCGACTAGATAGGCTTGCAGACGTCAGTTAAGCTGCACCCAATGCAACAAGCTGTTGGTGGCGAATAACGGGTAGACCCAAGCGGTGCGACGCGGTGCTTGAAAACAAAGCGAGTTGTTTTAAAAAGAAAATTCGCCCGCTCTTGGAGCGCAAGCCCAGTGACTCTTTAGGATAGTAATGATCCCACTCTGCAGCCAGTTCTTCGGTCAGCCCAGCACCCAAGCCAGGTAATGTGCTGGCTAAGATATCTGCCTCATTGGTTAGAACGCAGCACACCATCAAGTCTTCTAGGTCACGGTTGTTAGCGTGCACAGCGTGATTGTTGATGCTGTCAACAGGGTCAGTCAACTCAATAATGGTGGCTACACGGGTGCGCCAGTAGGTGCCAAGACCGGCCACCTTCATCATGGACGTGACATAACTCGCTGATCGAATTTCAGCTTCCCGCCGCGACTTGTTGCGCTGTCCATCGTGCAGCACATCGTGGCCTAAGGCACACACAACCAGTGACAACTCTTGACAAATTTGTTGGTTGTTCAATGTGTTGTTGTTACGTCTGGCCAACAAGAGCGCTGTCATGCTGGTGACCACTTGTGCCATATGTTTGCGGTGGTGGTAAGCCGGTTCTACCCCGCGCTCTTGCATGTTTAAGCCTATGCATTCAACATCTTCGGCCAAGGTGTGCAGTGCGTTTATGAAGCGACTTACCACGCCGCGTTGCTGTTGCGCCCAGGCGGGTGTGTAGCCCAAGGTACTCAAACAATTGCCAACGACTGTAGGTAGACCAGCCCAAGTTTGGCTGCGCCACGATTCATGTAGTTCGTTCAAAGCACTGCTCAGTTGAGCCATGTTGATAGGAAGGTCTTTGGCCATGATTGGGTCTTTTCGATTTGCGTTTTTTGAGTTGGGCTTGTCTCACTGGGTTGATCATGTGTGGATTTATTGTTTCATGCAGGGGTAGTGCCTAATTAAACACCTACAACAAATCCGCCTTTTTTTTAATGCCACCGTTCACAATGTGTGTCAAGATGTGTAGCTTAGAACCAATGTTTATTT
>CALBWZ010000235.1 GCA_937893415.1 uncultured Comamonadaceae bacterium
GTAACGGCAAACTCACGTTGTACGCAGTATCGCACCATGGCCTCAGTTAAGCCCATGCCAATGTGGTTGTTCGCTCCCGGAAATTTGTTGACTTCGGCCAACTCTGTACCAAATAAGTGTGGACCCGGCGGTTGGTTGATAGGTGTTAATTCGCTGGCGTTAGGCGCACCAAGTAAACGGTGCGTCTCTGTGCTGCAAGGTGCTGTGGTGAAGACAAACTTGTGTTCAATGGCCGATTGAATGACCTCTTCGGCCATGACACGGTAGGTGGTCCACTTGCCACCGGTGACTGTAATTAAGCCGTTGTCGTTTGCAACAATTGTGTGTTCGCGTGAAATGGTTTTGGTGCCGCCTTTGGCCGTTGCCAGCGGTTTGACCAATGGGCGCAAGCCCACCCAGACACTTTTTACATCCGCCGCAGTGACAGGGCGAATGAGTAGTTTGCTGGCTTCGCGCAAAATAAAGTCGACTTCGTGGTCAAACGCCTTGGGCTCACGCGGCGCATCGCTGCGAGGTGTATCTGTTGTACCCACAATAATGGAGCCCAGCCACGGAACTGTAAATAGCACTCTACCGTCGTCTGTTTTAGGAATTAAAAGTGCATGGTCTGTTGGCAGCAAGTCGCGTGACACAACCAAGTGCACACCTTGGCTTGGGGAGACCATAGCGGGTGAGTTGTCGCCGCTCACCAGTTGGCGAACTGTGTCTACCCACACACCAGCAGCATTGACCACACATTGGGTCGTGACGCTGTTCACGTCACCCGTCAAAGTGTCGCGCAGCTCAATGCTAAAGCGATGATTAGCCGTGGGTGTGGCGGTGAGCTTGGTGACGGCTGTATGGTTGCGTATAACAGCGCCAGCTTGCTGCGCTGTTGTGGCCAACGACACAGCCAAGCGTGCGTCGTCAAATTGACCATCCCAGTATTTCACGCCGCCAGCCGCAGCATTGGGTTGCATACCTGGTAGGGCGCTGTGGGTTTGTGCTTGAGATAAAAAAGTAGTGGAGCCTAGTCCCTGCTTGCCTGCAAGCAAGTCGTACAGCTTAAGGCCAATGCCGTAAAAGGCTTTGTGCGCAATGCTTTTTGACGGCATGACAAATGCCAAGGGTTGCGCCAAGTGTGGCGCGATATGCATGATGGTCTTGCGTTCCGCTAAGGCCTCGCGTACCAAGGCTATGTTGCCTTGTGCCAAATAGCGGACGCCACCATGCAGTAGTTTGGTTGCTCGGCTAGAGGTGCCGCTGGCAAAGTCATTTGATTCAAATAAAGCGACAGACAAGCCTCGTAGGCTTGCATCTAGTGCCACGCCTAAGCCAGTTGCGCCACCTCCAACTACAACCAAATCATAGGCGCGTGCGACGGTGTCGTCTTGTAATGAAGGGCGTTGCATAAGGGCTTGAGTTGGGCAATTGCCTAAAAGTCGCAAGAGACATGTCTGGTGTCACGAGTGCCCCGTCAGCACCGCTGACGGGGCGTTGTGCTGGCTACCACTGGCAGCCAAGCTGTGCGAATGCGGGATTAACGCACGCGGCCTTCTTTCCATGCATTGAGCAAGGTCTCATAGGCAATGGTCTTGCCCTGTGGCTTCTCGTTGGCCAGCTTCTTCCAAGGCGCGGCCTTGTCGCTCAAGATCTTGTCAGGGTTACCTGGCTTGTTGAGCTTGGGCGGACAGTTTTCCATACCTGCTCGCTCCAGGCGAGCCATAACCTTGTCCATCTCTTCGGCCAAGTTGTCCATAGCGCCTTGTGGTGTTTTCTCACCCGTTACAGCAGTGGCCACATTTTTCCACCACAACTGTGCCAGCTTTGGATAGTCGGGCACATTGGTGCCTGTAGGTGTCCATGCCACCCGTGCTGGGCTGCGGTAAAACTCAACCAAACCACCCAATTTAGGCGCCATTTTTGTCATGGCATCAGATTGGATATCGGACTCACGAATAGGTGTTAAACCTACGATTGTCTTCTTCAGTGATGTGGTTTTGGCAGTCACAAACTGTGCATACAACCAAGCTGCAGCCGTTTTGTTGGCATCGTGGTTTTTAAAGAAAGTCCATGAGCCTACGTCTTGGTAGCCGTTTTGCATGCCCTCTTTCCAGTAGGGGCCGTTAGGTCCAGGAGCCATGCGCCATTTGGGTGTGCCGTCTGCATTCACAACTGGCAATCCTGGCTTGATCATGCCTTCTGTAAACGCGGTGTACCAAAAGATTTGCTGTGCAATTTCGCCTTGGGCTGGCACGGGGCCAGCTTCGCCAAAGGTCATGCCCATCGCTTCTTTGGGTGCGTAAGCCTTCATCCAGTCTATGTACTTGGTCAGAGCGTAAACGGCTGCTGGTGAATTGGTTGCACCGCCTCGTGAGACAGACGCACCAACAGGGGTGCAGTTGTCAGCAGCGACACGAATACCCCATTCGTCAACCGGCTGACCGTTCGGAATACCCACGTCTGCTGTACCTGCCATTGACAGCCAAGCATCGGTGAAGCGCCAGCCCAATGAGGGGTCTTTCTTGCCGTAGTCCATGTGGCCGTAGATGGGGTTGCCATCAATGGTTTTCACATCATTCGTAAAGAAATTAGCGATGTCCTCGTAAGCACTCCAGTTTTGTGGCACACCTAGGTCGTAGCCGTACTTGGCTTTGAACTTGGCTTTGAGTTCAGGGCGGGCAAACAAGTCCGCACGGAACCAGTA
>CALBWZ010000236.1 GCA_937893415.1 uncultured Comamonadaceae bacterium
ACCACTTGGTAGTCAAGGCCTTGTGTGCGCAAAGCAAGGCGAAGCTGTTGGTCAACGCTGTGTCTGGCAGCTTCGCCGTCACGTTGCAAGCCGTCTGCTTGCCAGGCCACATCCAAGCCCATCAGCAGGTACACATCCACTTGTGGCTCGCTGGCAAAGGCTTGTGCCCACAAGCTGTGGTCGTTGAAATAGTGTGCGCTGTAAGCGGCGGTCAAGATAGCGGTGGTGTCTAGCAACAGCAGCCGGATGCGTGACGCAATCGTCGGTTTTGCAGACGCCGCTGTGGGTGCAGATGTCCCAATAGGTTCGCGGTGTTGCAGGTTGTTGTAAGCCTGCTGTGCCGCCTGTTGTTGGGCCTGCGCGATGCCTTGTTGTTCGTGTGACTGCGGTGTTCGGTTGTGTTGGTCCACCCAGTCGCGCAGGTGCTCTTGCACGCTGTCACACACCACACTGTGTTCCTGTGCCAGGATTTGCAGCTGCGCAACCAAAGAGGTTTTACCAGTGCTTTCCGCGCCTACAACAGCAACGGTGAGTATGGGTGCGGGCGGGTGGGCGTTCAAGCGGCGGTTGAGCGGTCGAGAATCAGGGTTTAGGACCTAGGGCTTAGAGGGAGACGCAACTGGAGTGGGTGCAGGTGACAGCTCGGCATCTGCTGAAGGCTGGGCATATTGCACAAATATCTCGTTGGCCTTGACCATGCCTAGCTCTTGACGAGCGTAGGCCTCTATCACCTCCAGGCCTTCTTGCAAATCACTCACTTCGCTGGCGAGCTGCTCGTTGGCCAACCTTGTGGCTGCGTTGTCATTTTCCAGTTGCTCTAGACGGGCTTTGAGTTGCTCAACGGCTGGCATACTGCCCCGTCCAAACCACAGCTGTGCTTGCAATGCCAACAGCAGTGCCAATAAGACTGCCGTAACAATATAGGGACGCACAACCATGGTGTTTGAATGGGTAGTTGGTAACGTTTGAAGGTTAACTCAATAAGCCGTTAACGCAAATTG
>CALBWZ010000237.1 GCA_937893415.1 uncultured Comamonadaceae bacterium
CACAAACATCTTGTCTAGGTCTGTGAGGCTTTGCTTGATTTCACGGTACAGCACGCCTAAAAAACCCAGCGGTATGTAGAGCTGGATCATGAAGGCGTTCACCATCACCAAGTCACCCAAAGTGAGTGTGCCGTCAACAACGCCTTGCGTGGCTCGCCACAGCATCAACACCAAGGCCGTGGCGATGATGATTTGTTGCCCGGCGTTGAGTGCACTCAATGTGGTTTGGTTCTTAATGCGGATAACACGCAGCTTTTCCAAATTGTCGTTGTAACGTTTGGACTCGAAACCTTCGTTGTTGAAATACTTAACCGTTTCGTAATTAAGCAAGGCATCAATGGCGCGTGAATGCGCGGTCGAGTCGGCCTCATTCATGGCGCGTCTAAACTGCGCGCGCCACTCGGTTACCACCACCGTGAAGCTGATGTACAGCACCAGCGCAGCCAATGTTATCCACACATAGCCAGAGTCAAATTGCGTGCCCAGCACCGTCAGCACCATGGCCACCTCGATAAACGTGGGCACAATGCTGTAGAGCGAGTACGAAATAAGCGACTGCACGCTGCGTGTACCTCGCTCAATATCACGGGTCATGCCGCCCGTTTGCCTGGCCAAGTGAAAGCGCAGGCTCAACGCGTGCAAATGCTCAAATACTTGCAAGGCGATGTGGCGGGTAGCCCCTTCTGTGGCCTTGGCAAAAACCAGCTCGCGCAACTCGGTAAACAATGAGGTAGACAGGCGGAGCAAGCCATAAGCCACCAACAAGCTCACAGGCACCACCAACAGGGCCTGGGCTGTCTCTAATGGCGCGTTGGGGTTGATCGTCATGGCGTCCACCAGCTTTTTGAGCAGCAAGGGCACACTGACGTTGGCCGCTTTAGCGCCCACCATGAATGTCAGCGCAATTAGCACGCGCCACTTGTACTGCCACAAATAAGGCAGCAGTTTTGCCAGTGTTTGCCAGTCAGAACGTGGAGGGGGTGTGGGTGTCGAGGACGCAGTAGATACAGATGCAGATGCAGCTATTGGGGGTGCTTCTGATGAAGGTGAAGTTTGGCGCATAAGGCGTATTGTCTGCTATGACCTACACTCATCTTTTGCTTAAAGACCACACATCAAGGCCTTGCCCCATGAGAGACGATTCAACACAAGACGCACGAGCGGCCAATGGCAACTTGGTGACCCAATTGCCTACCGACCAAGAACTGGTGCTAAAAGTAATACCCATGCCTGCGGACTGCAACGCCAACGGTGATATTTTTGGCGGCTGGGTGATGGCCCAAGTGGACTTGGCAGGCTCTGTACTGCCAGCGCGTGTGGTCAGGGGGCGGATAACCACTGTGGCAGTCAAGGAATTTATCTTTAAACAGCCGGTGCGCGTGGGAGATATTTTGAGCTTTTACGCCCGTATTGTGCGCATTGGCAACACCTCTATCACCGTTGATGTAGCGTGTTTTGCAGAGCGCTTTAGGTCACAAGGCCAGTTTGTAAAAGTCACCCAAGCCACCCTCACCTACGTGGCTATTGACGACCTAGGCGCTCCTACGAAAATTGTGAAGTAAGTTAAAACACCGCTTAAATCCGCTCTTCAGCCAGATTACCATGCGATGTAGGCATAGCCTTTTTCTTGGTAGGTCATGAGAGCGGAAGCGCCTACCTCTTCAATACGCGCTTGAGACACCACCCGGTCAGCCCCCCAACCCAAGCCCGTTAAGGTGTTGCCGCAAGCCACCAACTCGACCCCGTAGTCGTTGGCAAAGCCAACAATACGCTGCCTGGCCTCAAGCGACACGGGGCGCTCGGGCTTGGTGGCCAACAAGTGAATGCCCGGGCCAAAGGCCACCACAGCCAGCGCAACGTTGTCACCGTACTTCACCACCATGGCGCGCAAAGACCCCAATATATGGTCTATGTACTCGGGGTCAGCGTGGTTGACTTGGTAAACCATTCTGTGCTGAGGCGGGTCGCCCGGAAATCGCAACTCACCACTGGCCGCTTGTGAGGTTTTAGGCTGAGTAAATACGCCTGCAACAAGCGCCAAGGCAGCTGCCTTTAGACTGTTTCGTTTGTTCATGCTGTGATCTGTACTTGTTAATTTTCCCGCGTTTCTGCCTACCCGAATTTGCCCATCAGGAAACTATGTAAGAGCCGCTACCAGTAGACAACAGTGTGCCATTTTCCGCAAAAAACTCCATACGTGTGGACGCCACCCGCGAACCCAAGCGCAATACGCTGGCACTGAGCGTGAAGCGCTCACCAATACCGGGGCGCAAATAGTCAATGCGCAAATCAATGGTGCCAAGCTTGGCAAAGCGCTGCAGTCGTTTGTCTATAGCCTCTTGTTTGTAGCGCGCACCAATGGCGCCCATGACAGCAATGCCACCCATGGCGTCTAGTGCGGCGCTGATAACCCCGCCATGAATGCGGTTGTACTCAAAATGTCCCACAAATTCAGGGCGCATGGCAATGCTAGCTGTTGCCAGTTCTGGCGAAAGGCTGGTAATTTTTAAGCCAAGCAAGCTGTTAAATACAATTTTCTCTTCTGAAATGACGCGTACGCCTTCAATAAAATCAGATTCAAGTGTGTCGGCGTTGGTGGGTGAAGTCATAGAAAAGTTGTTGTGTTTTTATTCAGTAAGCCAGTTTAGCGACTGCCCAGCTTGGGCAGCCCACCTTGGGGACAGGCACAGTGCCATGGCACACAATAAGCCCATACACATAAGTTTTAAAAACAAGGCCTTGGGACACAGCGTTTCCTGTCTATGTTGGCCTCCTCAAAGCGTCGGCATCACCATGCGTTTGTGTATGGATGGTCTAGCCTTGAGTGGCGGGGACTCTTTGAACGGTCCCTTGGGCATTGTGATGGGCTCGCTGGCAGCCAATAGCTGGCGTCAGTTCAACCCAAGTGCTTCGGCGCTTAAAATAAGAGGCAGTCAATTTATTGTCTGCGCCATGTTTCTGGCTTCGTAAGCCTCTCACTTTTTATAGCTCACAATCGCAGCGCGAAATTTCTCATGACTTTGTTTGTTCTGGCATTTGTTGTTGGCTTGGTGCTGCTGGTATTCAGCGCCGATAAGTTTGTTGATGGTGCAGCCGCCATTGCCAACCACTACGGTATGCCGCCGCTTCTCGTTGGCATGCTTGTGGTGGGTGTTGGAACCTCTGCCCCAGAAATGGTGGTATCGGCCTTTGCTGCCTTGCAAGACAATCCCGGACTGGCGCTGGGCAATGCCTACGGCTCTAACATCAGCAACATTGCATTGATTTTGGGTATCACGGCACTGATTAGCCCCATCCCAGTTCAGTCGCAAGTGTTGCGCCAAGAATTGCCCATACTCACTGGTGTGACCTTGCTCGCTGGCTTCCAGTTGCTGGACGGACACCTCAGCACATTGGATGCCTGGGTACTGATTGCCACGTTGGCCGCTGTGATGTTTTGGCTGGTGCGACAAAGCATGGCCAACCGTGGTGACGCCCTGTCACAAGCCGCGGTTGATGAGGCCAGTGAACGCCAAATACCCGCCAAACGAGCATGGCTGTTCCTGATCAGCGGACTGGTGGTGATGATGGCCAGCTCTCGCGCCTTGGTGTGGGGCGCAGAACATATGGCGAGAGCCCTAGGCGTGAGCGATTTGGTCATTGGCCTGACTGTGGTGGCCATTGGCACCTCGCTGCCAGAATTGGTCTCTAGTGTGGTGGCCGCACGCAAACAACAACATGCGCTGGCGCTGGGCAATATTTTGGGCTCTAACCTATTCAACACATTGGGCGTTGTAGGCATTGCAGGCGTAATTGCACCGGCTGCAATTGACCCATCTCTGCTGACGCGGGACTTCCCCGTCATCTTGATACTCACCATCTCACTGTTTGTGGTGGGCATGGGCTTTAAAGGCAAGCCCGGCAATATCAATCGCCTAGAGGGCTCTGTACTGGTTGGGGCTTACTTTGCCTACTTGACCTACCTGCTCATGACGCTTGTAGTCACTTAAATCTCACTGCATACCGCTCACTGAGCGAGCAGATCAGGCGGCAAACTTGTTGCCAGGTTATGCCGCCTCAGAGACCTTACAGCGTTGAAAAGTCAGGTTTGCGCTTGTCCATAAACGCGCCGAAAGCCTCTTTGGCTGCAGGTTCGTTGAGCATGCGACCAAACGTTGCACCCTCTTCTTTCATGGCTTGTAAGACTTGCGCTTGTTGGCCCATCTTCATAAGTCGCTTGGTTTCTACCAACGAGCTCAACGGCTTTTTGGCCATTTTGTGTGCTTGTGCATGGGCATAAGCAGACGCCTCAGACGGGACCAATACGCGGTTGACCAAGCCCACCTCCAACGCAGCTTCAGCCATAAACGGCTCGCCCATTAACAAGGCCTCGGCGGCACGGTGGTAGCCAAACATGTGTGGCATTAACAAGCTAGAAGCGCCTTCTGCACACAGGCCTAGGTTGACGAAAGGGGTAGAAAACGCCGCGTTATCGCCGGCATACACCAAGTCGCAGTGCAGCAGCATGGTGGTGCCTATGCCCACAGCCGGGCCGCACACGCACGCCAACAGCGGCTTGGGGAAGGTGGCAATACCGTTTAAAAAGCGAAATACCGGCGCGTCGCTGCCAGCTGGGGGCTTGTTGAGAAAGTCTTCAATGTCATTACCAGCACTGAAAATAACCTCGTTGCCTTGTATCACGACAACACGACAAGCCGCATCAGCGGACGCAGCCTCGACGGCGTCAGCCATGGCGCTGTACATGTCGGCCGTGATGGCGTTTTTACGCGCCACGCGGTTAATGGTGATGGTGGTTACGCCAGCTTCACTGGCAATCAAAATATCTGACATAAATATAGTTTCCAAATCTAAATGAGGGGGCGTTAAACGCGCTCAAAAATACCAGCGGCACCTTGGCCCATGCCAACGCACATGGTGACCATGCCGTACTTCAGCTGGTTGCGCTGTAACGCATGTATCACGGTAGCCGATCGAATAGCGCCTGTAGCACCCAATGGGTGGCCCAAAGCAATGGCACCACCCATGGGGTTGACCTTGGCTGGGTCTAGTCCCAAGGTGTTCATGACAGCCAATGACTGCGCAGCAAAGGCCTCGTTCAGCTCAATCCAATCCATATCGTCTTGCTTCAAACCAGCCGCTTTAAGTGCGGCAGGTATGGCCTCAATAGGGCCCACACCCATGATGTGCGGCGGCACACCACGGCTGGCATAACCTACAAATCTGGCCAGCGGCGTTAAGCCAAAACGCTTGAGAGCAGCCTCACTCACAATCAACAAGGCACCAGCGCCGTCAGAGGTTTGCGAGCTGTTGCCCGCGGTCACGCTGCCGCGTGCGGCAAACACCGTGCGCAATTTGGCCAAGCCGGCCATGCTGGTGTCTGGGCGCGCACCCTCGTCTATATCGACCACTCGCTGCGTAATGCCGACCTCAGCGGTGTCCAAGTTAACGCGACGGTCATACACAGTAACAGGCGTAATTTCGGCCTTGAAGTCACCCGCGGCCATAGCAGCCATGGCACGTTGGTGAGACTGCAATGCAAACGCGTCTTGCGCCTCTCGGCTGATCTTCCATTGCTGGGCGACCTTTTCAGCGGTTAGGCCCATGCCATAAGCAATGCCGTAGTCGTCTACGTTGTCTAGGTTGGCAAACACGCTGGGCGACAATGACGGCGCATTGCCCATCATGGGCACCAAGCTCATGCTCTCCACGCCAGCGGCAATCATCACGTCGGCTTCGCCCACGCGAATACGGTCTGCCGCCATTTGCACAGCGCTTAAACCAGATGCGCAAAAACGGTTGACCGTGATACCGCCCACTGATTTAGGCAGTCCTGCCAACACAGTGGCGACGCGCGCAACGTTCAAGCCCTGCTGTGCTTCAGGTATGGCACAGCCAGCAATCACATCCTCAATGGCGCTGGGGTCTAAGCCAGGCGCTGCTGCCACGACTTCGCGCAGCACATGCGCCAACAGGTCGTCTGGGCGTGTGTGTAAAAAATAGCCTTTGTGAGAACGGCCAATGGGCGTGCGTGTTGCCGCAACAATGTAGGCATCTTGAAGTTGTTTCATAGTGGTAAGTCCTGTGTGGCCTGTTCAGTTGCGCAAGGGCTTGCCGGTAGACAACATGCCCATGATGCGTTCTTGTGATTTGGGGTTGGCCAGCAGTGCACCAAACGCGCGCCGCTCCAAGGTCATCAGGTATTCCTCAGATACCCGCGTGCCCGCATCAACATCGCCGCCGCACATGACCGTGGCTATTTCACGCGCAATGTGCAAGTCGTAGGCGCTGATAAACCCGCCGTCGCGCATGTTGATGAGCTGGCCCAAAATGGTGGCAATGCCACTGCGCCCTGCCACTTTGAACAAGCGTTTAGCGGGTGGGCGGTAGCCCGTGTCTGCCAAAGCTTTGGCTTGACCCAACGCCACATACAGCAGTTCATCTTTGTTGAGTACCACCACGTCACTGGCTTTTAAATACCCAAGGTCTTGGCTTTCTAAAGCACTGGTACCTACTTTGGCCATGGCTGCGCTAGAGAAGCCTTCAGTCAAAAACGGCAGCAAATCCGAGCCTGTGGAGGCTTGTGCATTTTCAGCGGCGCGTCTGGCCAAGTAGGTTAAGCCGCCCGCGCCTGGCACCAAACCCACGCCTACTTCAACCAAACCCATGTAGCTCTCAAGCGCGGCTACGCGCATGGCGCTGTACACCGCCAGCTCACAACCACCGCCAAGTGCCAGGCCTGATACGGCGCTGACAACCGGGACTTGTGCGTAGCGAATCGCCAACATGACTTGTTGTAGCTCGTGCTCTACCGCGTCTATGGCATCCAATCCACCCACCATAAAGCCTGGCAGCATGGCCTGCAGGTCGGCGCCAGCACTGAACGGGCCAGAGCCTGTCCAAATCACCATGGCGTCAAAATCCGCCTCTGCGCTGTGCACGCCACGCAACAAGCCTTCAGCAACCTGTGGGCTGATGGCGTGCATCTTGGTTTTAATGCTGGCAATTAATACACTTGGGGCATGGTCGTGTGTCCACAGTCGTATGGCCGAATCCTCGAACACGGTGGTGCCAGCGGTCTCGTATGACTCAGCGCCGTCGCCCAAGAAACGCTCCGGAAACAACTGACGCGACAACACTGGTAAAGCGGCTTGCGGCTCAAAGGTGTTGCTCGCTGGGTTGTAAGAGCCTTGTGGCGTGTGCACCCCTCCCGCCTCGGCAACTGGGCCTTCAAACACCCATTGTGGCAATGGCGTGTTGCACAGCGCTTTGCCCGCATCAATGTCTTCTTGCACCCACTGTGCCACTTGCAGCCACCCGGCGTCTTGCCACAGTTCAAAAGGGCCTTGCTGCATGCCAAAACCAAAGCGCATACACGCATCAACATCGCGCGCGGTGTTGGCTATTGTTTCTAAATGTATGGCCGCGTAGTGAAACGCGTTGCGCAAAATAGCCCACAAAAACTGGCCTTGCGCGCCAGTGCTGTCGCGCAGCAAGCCAAGGCGCTGTGACGCGGGGTACTTGAGCATGCGTGCGTAGACCTCGTCTGCTTGTTGCCCTCCAGGCACGTAGTCGTTGGTATGTGCATCAAAGCGCAGCACATCACGCCCCACTTTTTTGTAGAAACCCGACTTGGTTTTTTGACCCAATCGCCCATCAGCAATCAGTTGTTTGAGCGCGTTTGGCGTTGAGAAATGTGGGTAAAAGGGATCAGACTTTTCGGTTAAATTGTCTTGCAATGTTTTGACGACGTGAGCCAACGTGTCCAGGCCCACAACATCAGCCGTGCGGAATGTGCCAGAGCTTGCTCTGCCCAATTTCTTTCCCGTTAGGTCGTCCACCACATCGTAGGTGAGACCGAATTTTTCAGCCTCAACAATGGTGGCTAACATGCCTGCCGTACCAACACGGTTGGCAATAAAGTTGGGCGTGTCTTTGGCACGCACCACCGTCTTGCCCAACACGGTGGTTACAAAGGTTTCCAAATTGTTCAGCGCCTGGGTACTGGACGCAGGGGTAGGAATGATTTCCACCAAGCTCATGTAACGCGGCGGGTTGAAGAAGTGCACACCACAAAAGCGCTCAGCCAGTTCTGGAGCCAAGGGTGCGCCCAATGCCGAGATGGACAAGCCTGACGTATTGGTGGCCAAAATCGCATGTTTGGCCAGCTTGGGCGCAATGCGCTCGTACAACGCGTGCTTCCAATCCATACGCTCAGCGATGGCCTCAATCACGAGGTCACACTCGCCCAACCAATGTAGGTGGTCGTCGTAATTAGCCGGTGTAATAAGGGCCGCGTCTGCGGCTCTTCCCAACGGCGCTGGCTTTTGTTTGCTCAACCCAGCAATGGCTTTGTTGGCAATGGCGTTTTTATCTGAACCGTCTTGGGCGGCCAAGTCAAACAATATGACTGGCACCCGTGCGTTGGCCAAGTGTGCAGCAATTTGCGCACCCATAACGCCCGCACCCAACACCGCAACCTTGCGAATTTGAAACCTAGACATGCTGTCCCTTCAGGCGTGCGATGGCAACAACCACAACACGCCGAATGTCAATTTTTAAAAATGTGCGTGCGTCTTTACTCGACACGAATCCACGTCTGTGTCCGCCCAAGAAGCGGCATGCCTACATAGCCGCGAACCTCAAGCTTGGCGCCTCCCTCTATGGGTGTCATACGCACCTTGTAGAGCTTGCCTTTTTGCGGGTCAAGGATTTCACCGCCGTCCCACATGCCTTCTGTACTGGCACTTTTAGTGACGCCACGGATGATTTCCATGCCCACAATGACTTGGCCTTTACGCTCATCGGTACACAAATCACACGTGCGGCTGGCGCTGGGGTCGGGGTTGAGCGCTTTCTCTACAGTGCCGACCAGCACGCCACCTGCTTGGACCACGCGCACCAAAGATTTTTCTTTACCGGTTTCGTCGTCAATGCTTTTCCAAACACCAACGGGCGTGACTTGCGCTGCGGCTATCCGTGGCAACAAGGCCACAGCACCAAGCAATGCCAAGCCTGCAAACATCAGTGCATAACGCTTTACTTTGTTGACTTGTTTGATAACGGAAACTGTGTGATGTGTCATGATTTTCTCCAAAAATTGCGGGTAGAAATATGCGGTTGTTTAAGCTAAGGCTGCGTCAGTATCCATCAACACTGCTGTGCTGGCACGGGCTGTTCGCATGAGTGACGCTGTCTCTGGGAACAACTTGGCAAAGTAAAAACGCGCGGTTTGCAACTTGCCTTGGTAGAAGGGGTCTGTGTTGCCCGCAGCAATTTCTCGCAACGCCACTTGCGCCATGCGGGCCCAAAAGTAGCCAAACACCAAGTGCCCTGCCACACGCAAGTAATCCACTGCTGCAGCGC
>CALBWZ010000238.1 GCA_937893415.1 uncultured Comamonadaceae bacterium
GCTGCGCTTTGGCGGCCAAGTCATGAAAAATGTCGCTGGCTACGACTTAAGCCGTTTGATGGTGGGCTCTATGGGCACATTGGGCGTGCTCACAGAGTTGTCACTGAAAGTGTTGCCTATTGCCACAGCACAAGCAACGCTGAGGCTGCAATGTCCTCAAGCGCAAGCGCTCACCCTGGTTAACCAATGGGGTGGTCAGCCCTTGCCACTCAACGCCAGCACATGGTTGTTAGAGCAAGGCCAAGCCGTCTTTTATGTGCGTTTGCGGGGCGCAAAAGCTGCAGTTGATACCGCGTGCACGCGCCTGTCAGCCGAAGCCGCAGCGCAGAACGTGGCTTGTGAGCAAGTGGCCACGGAGCAGGCCGATGGTGTGTGGGCCAGCTGGCGCGACCATGCGCACAGCTTCTTTAAACCAGCGTCGCCAGACCTGTGTTTATGGCGGGTGAGCGTGGCGCAAACCACTGCTGTGTTGGACTTGCCCTATGACTGTTTGGTGGAGTGGCACGGTGCGCAGCGTTGGTTGTGGGCACCTGCCAGCCAAGCGCCAGCCATACGCGCGGCGGCACAAGCCGGCGGCGGGCATGCCACTTTGTTCAAGGTGAGTGAGTCTGGCGGCGACGCTGACAAACGCGTAGGCGTGTTCCATGCTGCGCAAGCGGTGGTGGCTCAAATAGGAGAACGCCTGCAGCAGCAGCTAGACCCCAGTGGTGTGTTTGCCACTGGACGCATGTAAGTGCACAACAAGCTACAGACAGTTGCAGTTTCAGCCGCAACTACGGGTGCCCATGCAGCGCCCTCCTACACGACACAAGCATTAGAGACACCATGCAAACCACACTAGCCCCCCACTACAAAGACACTGTTGATGGCCAAGAGGCCGAAGCCATATTGCGCAAGTGCGTGCACTGCGGTTTCTGTACTGCAACGTGCCCCACCTACCAATTGTTGGGTGACGAATTAGACGGGCCACGCGGGCGAATTTATCTCATCAAGCAAGTGCTGGAGGGCCACACGCCCACGCGTAAAACACAGCTGCACTTAGACCGCTGCCTGACTTGCCGCAACTGCGAAACCACCTGCCCAAGCGGGGTGGAGTATGGCCACTTGGTGGACATTGGCCGCAAGCTGGTTGACGCACAAGTTCCCCGCCCCTGGGCAGAGCGCGCTGTGCGCACCGCGCTGAAAGAAGGCCTACCTTCTAAGGTATTTGCGCCAGCCATGAAGCTAGGCCAGTCGGTGCGTGGGCTACTGCCTGCTGCACTCAAGGCCAAGGTGCCAGCCAAGCAAAACGCCGGTGTCTGGCCAACACGCACACATCCGCGTCAAGTGCTGATGCTCGCCGGCTGCGTCCAGCCGGCCATGATGCCCAACGTCAACACGGCCACCGCCAGAGTCTTAGATGCGGTCGGCGTGCAAACCGTGGTGGCCCCAAGTGCGGGGTGTTGCGGTGCTGTGAAGTACCACCTGAACGACCACGACGGTGGACGAGCCCATATGCGCGCCAACATAGACGCGTGGTGGCCTTACATTGAGCCCGCCAACGGCGCCAAGCCTGTAGAGGCCGTTGTGATGAATGCATCAGGTTGCGGCGTGATGGTGAAAGACTATGGCCACGTGCTCAAAGACGACGCCCAATACGCCGACAAAGCGCGCCGCATCAGTGCGCTCACCAAAGACCTCAGTGAGTTGTTGCCGGACTGGGTTGAGCCCTTGCGTGAGGTGCTAAAACCTGGTGTGACGGCCAAGCACATGCTGGCCTACCACCCGCCCTGTACCCTGCAACACGGCCAGCAATTGCGCGGCGGTGTGGAGCAGCACTTGGGGGCTTTGGGCTTTCAAGTCGCGGTGGCCAACAACGAGTCCAACCTGTGCTGCGGCTCCGCCGGCACTTACTCGGTGCTCAACCCCGGTTTGGCAACGCAGTTGCGTGACCGCAAGCTTGGCCACTTGCGCGAACTGGGCGCTGCCACCATTGTGTCGGCCAACGTGGGTTGCATCAGCCACTTACAAAGCGGCACCGATGTGCCTGTGCGTCACTGGGTAGAAGTCTTGGACGACGCTGTTCAGGCGGCGTTGGTTTGATGCTTAGCTGCGGTAGCCGGCGCGCGGTCTAGCGAAGCCATGACCGCAGCGGTAACGATAAAGGCTGCGCCCAAGCCGATGCGTGTTTGAAACACAGCCGCACCTAGCACTATGCTCGATACGCTGGCAAACAGCAGTTCGCTGAGCATGATGATGGAGGTGGTGGCGCTGCGAAGGCGCGAGGCACCAAATTGCAAGGCCAAGTTGCCCACAACCAATGACGCTGACAAACCTGCGGCGACCAGTGGCCAGTTGGGTGAGGCAATGAAGTTAGGCTCAGGAAATGCCAGCAGCCCCAAAGCCAAGCCGCCTCCAGCGACCAAAGCGTTGAGCAACACGGCACCAAAGAACATGGCCAACACGCGTTCACCGCCTGTGTGTCCGTGGGTTCGGCGCAACAACACATTGTTCAGTGCAAATAAAAAGCCTGAACCCAAGGCCAATATGTCAGCAAAGTCTTTGGGCACTGGCCAGCCAGTGCCTGGCTCCCACAGCACCAGCCACACGCCAATAAAGGCCAGCACCAAGCGCAGCAGCGCGGCCGTGGAGGGACGTTCGCCGAGCAACCACCAGGCCAGTGGTATTGCCCAAGCGGGCATGGTGTAAAACAGCAGCACCACGCGTATCACATCGCCAGTGGTCACGGCCCAGTTAAAGCCTACGTTGGTGGCACCCGCTGCCAGCGCCAATGCCCACAAGCCGCTAGAAAACAACACGCCGCGCCAAGCCGTTCGGTACCACATCCCAGCAAACAGCAGGGCTGGCACAAACACCAACAAGGTACTCCACAGGGGGTGAAAGCCAGCTGTTTGAAGCTCGCGCAGCGGCCACCACGATACACCCCAAATAAAGGCGTTGATCACCAAGCCAATAACCGCCCATCGTTGTTCTACAACAGTCATACAGATTTAGGGTTCGACGCGATGTGGTCCGTCGCGTGCAATGGCCAACAGCTTGGCCATCTCGTCAGGGTGGTTGCGCAGGTTGCTCGCGTGCCAGCGTTGAATGATGTACATCACACCCGCCACGATCAAGCCAAAACACGCAATGGCAATGAACGAACTTAGCCCAGCGCCAGTGGCAAAGCTGTAGATCAGGCCCAAAGCCAAAATACACGCTTGTTCATTGAAATTTTGCACGGCTATGGAGCGCCCAGCGCCCATAAGGTTGTGGCCGCGGTGCTGCAGCAGTGCATTCATAGGCACTACCAAAAACCCGCCCAAGCCGCCAAGTAAAATTAAGAACGGAATCGCCACCCACACGTTGTCTATGACGTTGAGCAGCAGTATCAGCAAGCCCATGGCCACGCCCAATGGCATCACTTTACAGGCCATGTCTAAACGCATGCGCATAGAGGCGACGACCGCGCCCACGGCCGTGCCAATGGCCACAACGCCCACCAACTTTGAGGCTTCGGTGGTTGAGTAGTTGAGTGCGACAGCGGCCCACGCCAACACGATGTAGCGCAGGTTGCCGCTCACGCCCCAAAACAGCGTGGTGGTGGACAGCGAAATCTGTCCCAACTTGTCGCCCCACAAGCGTTTGTTGCAGTTGTAAAAATCGGGTATCAATACCCACGGTTTGCGCGGCATGGGGCGCATGGCAACACCGGTATGCGGGATGCGGGTGTTGAAGCAAGCGGCCAGGGCATACACAACGACCAAACTGGCAATAGCGGCTTGGGCGGGCGTTTGAATGTGCAGGTTGAGCATGGGCACGTCGATGGCCGCCAGCCAGGGGCCGATCACAGGGCCCACCAATTGACCGCCCAACACCACCCCCAAAATAATGGAAGCAATGGTGAGGCCTTCAATCCAGCCGTTGGCTTTGACCAGCTGCGACGCAGGCAGCAGCTCGGTGAGAATGCCGTATTTGGCGGGCGAGTAGGCCGCGGCACCCAAACCCACTATGGCGTAAGCCATAATCGGGTGACTGCCCCACAGCATCATGAGGCAGCCCACCACCTTGATGGCGTTGCTGACAAACATGACGTGGCCTTTGGGTCTTGCATCTGCGAAGGCGCCTACCCAAGGCGCCAAGATCACATAGAACAAGGCAAACATGGGAACCAAAGCGGCAGCCTGCCAAGTGGGTGCGCCGTTGTTGCGCAGCAAAGCAACGGCGACGACAAACAGGGCGTTATCAGCCAAGGAGCTGAAGAATTGCGCTGCCATGATAGTGAAAAAGCCGCGCTTCATGGGTGTTTGTGTGGGGTTCAAAAAATGAGCGTTCAACAAGACAGCCCGCGGGTGGTTATAGCATGTCTTGATAACGCGGCTGGGTTGGGCGTCAAACAAGGCCTCAGATAGGGTCAAAAACGCCATTGGCTGCTGCGGCGTTATCCTAAGCAACAACTACAGATCTGTGATTGCCCATGCCCCGTCCTATTCGC
Source organism: uncultured Comamonadaceae bacterium (assembly GCA_937893415.1). Taxonomy (GTDB): domain Bacteria; phylum Pseudomonadota; class Gammaproteobacteria; order Burkholderiales; family Burkholderiaceae_C; genus RS62. The sequence goes on from CALBWZ010000238.1 coordinate 4,475, forward strand.
GCTGTTATTCACCTATACAACCTGCGTCACAACTTGGCCCGCATGAAAGCGGCTGCCCCCCATGCGCGGGTCTGGGCCGTGGTCAAAGCCAACGCCTACGGCCACGGTATTGCGCATGCATTCGACGCATTTCGAGCCGCAGATGGGTTTGCCCTACTAGATTTGGACGAGGCACGGCGCATACGTGCCCTGGGCTGGCGTGGCCCCATATTGTTGCTAGAAGGGGCGTTTGAGGCACGTGATCTTGAGCTGTGTTCGCGCCTAGACCTGTGGCACACGGTGCACTGCAACGAGCAGATTGACTGGTTGGCGGCTCATAAAACGCAAGTCGCGCACAGGGTGTTTTTAAAACTGAACTCCGGCATGAACCGCTTGGGCTTTATGCCAGATGCTTTCCGTGCGGCTTGGACGCGCCTCAATGCGCTCACACAAGTGGATGAAATATCGTTGATGACGCATTTCAGCGATGCGGATGGCGAGCGCGGCATTGCCCATCAAGTGGCAGCGTTTGAGCGTGCCACGCACGACTTGGCTGGCGCGCGCGCCTTGTGCAACAGCGCCGCGACCCTGCGCCATGCCAATGCACCATTGGCTGGTGAGGGCCAGTACGGCCAGCTCAGCGCTGACTGGGTGCGTGCCGGTATCGCGCTGTATGGCAGCGCACCTGATTTTCCACAGGGCAGTGCGCAGTCGTGGGGCTTGCTTCCCGGAATGACGCTTAAAAGTGAGTTGTTGGCGGTGCAACACTTGCAGCCTGGCGACACTGTGGGGTACGGCTCTACGTTTACCGCCGAGCACGCCATGCATATAGGCGTGGTGGCCTGCGGCTATGCCGACGGCTACCCCAGGCATGCGCCTGGGCATAACGCTGCCGACACCCCGGTATTGGTAGACGGCATACGCACCCGGTTGGTGGGGCGGGTGAGCATGGACATGCTCACGGTTGATTTAGGCCCAGTCATTGCGCAGCGCGGCGCAATACCCGCCATGGGTACCGAGGTTGTACTGTGGGGGCGCAGCAGCCGCGGCGCAGTCTTGTGCCCAGATGACGTGGCCCTGAGCGCTCAAACCATTGCTTATGAGCTGATGTGCGCGGTTGCCCAACGGGTTCCGGTTGAGGTAGAAAGCGCTGACAGGTAAATGGGTACACACATGAACCGACGGCAACCCATATAGCATTGCAATTCTTATGGCACGCTTGCCGTGCCACCGTTATGGGGCTGGCGGTTCTGGCATGGCTGAAGGCAGGGCCGCAGATCGGCAAGGGGGCAGTGGCCAACACGCCTGCGATGTGTGGTGCGCAATCACCGGGCGGCGCGGCGTCTTTGTCCGGTCTGTTACGGCGTCTTTGTGCGTAAATGGTTAAGCTAGACATTGCATTTTTGATTCAACACCACGGTACATACAAGTCATGAGCCAACCCAACATCGCCACCATCAGCCATGCCATCAGTGGCCAAGCCACCACCGGCACAAGCGCGCGCCGTCAACATGTGACCAACCCCGCAACCGGACAGGTCACCGGACAGGTCTGTCTGGCCAACGTCGCCGATGTAGATACCGCCGTTTCGGCGGCGAAAGCGGCGTTCCCGGCTTGGTCCAACACCCCACCTTTGCGCCGAGCGCGGGTGATGTTCAAGTACTTGGAGTTGCTCAATGCCCACCGTGACGAGTTGGCGCGCATTATCACGGCCGAGCACGGCAAGGTATTTACCGATGCCCAAGGCGAAGTCACACGGGGCATTGAAATTGTGGAGTTTGCCTGCGGTATCCCGCAGTTGCTCAAAGGCGATTACACCGAGCAAGTCTCTACTGGCATTGACAACTGGACCATGCGCCAGAGCTTAGGCGTGGTGGCAGGTATTACGCCGTTTAATTTCCCAGTGATGGTGCCTATGTGGATGTACCCCGTGGCGATTGCTTGTGGCAACACCTTTATTCTGAAGCCAAGCCCCCTTGACCCCAGCGCAAGCTTGTTGATGGCCGACTTGTTCAAGCAAGCCGGTTTGCCAGACGGCGTGTTCAATGTGGTCCAAGGCGATAAAGACGCGGTAGACGCGTTGCTGGTTCACCCGGATGTACAGGCCGTGAGTTTTGTGGGCTCCACCCCTATTGCCAACATCATTTACGAGACAGGTGCGCATCACGGCAAGCGCGTACAAGCTTTGGGTGGTGCAAAAAACCACATGGTTGTGATGCCCGATGCCGATTTAGACCAAGTGGTAGATGCCTTAATGGGTGCTGCTTATGGCTCGGCGGGTGAGCGCTGCATGGCCATTTCTGTTGCTGTATTGGTGGGCGATGTGGGCGACAAAATCATGCCTAAATTGGCCGAGCGAACCAAGGCACTGAAGATCAAAAACGGTGTTGAGTTGGACGCCGAAATGGGCCCCATCGTGACCCAAGCAGCCAAAGACCGTATCACTGGTTATATCGACATAGGCGTGGCCGAAGGTGCAACACTGTTGGCAGATGGCCGTGTGTTTGCGGGCAAAGAGGCGGGTGCTGGGTGTGATGCCGGCTTTTGGTTGGGTGGGTCTTTGTTTGACCACGTCACCACCGACATGCGTATTTATAAAGAAGAAATTTTTGGTCCCGTGCTGGCATGTGTTCGGGTCGATGACTTTGCGCAAGCTGTGCAAATCATCAACGACCACGAGTTTGGCAACGGCGTGTCGTGCTTTACCAGCGATGGCAATGTGGCGCGTGAGTTTGCCCGACAAATTCAAGTGGGCATGGTGGGCATTAACGTGCCAATCCCAGTGCCCATGGCGTGGCATGGCTTTGGTGGTTGGAAGCGCAGCTTGTTTGGCGACATGCACGCTTACGGCGAAGAGGGTGTGCGCTTTTACACCAAGCAAAAAAGCGTCATGCAGCGCTGGCCACAAAGTATCGCCAAGGGTGCTGAGTTTGTCATGCCCACGGCCAAGTAAGCACGCGGTGCACGCCCAAGATGGATGAAGACTGGATCACTGTGGCACGGTTCACCGATGCCAACCAAGCCTTTATTTTGCAAGACTGCTTGCTAGCTGCGGGCGTGCCCGCTGAAGTGGCCGATGCACATATGGCGCAAACGCATTCGCTGCTGGCCTACGCCATACCGGCGCGCTTACAAGTGCCGCACAGTTGGCAAGCCCAAGCCCTGCGTGTGCTGGAAGCATTTGACCGCGGCGACTTTGCCTTGCCTGATGACTACGATTTGGGAGAACCCGAATGAGCACCACGACAGACACGAGCAGCAGCTCCGATCAAGACTTTGACTATATTGTGGTGGGCGCTGGGACCGCAGGTTGTTTGTTGGCCAACCGCCTAAGTGCTGACAGTACCAAGCGCGTGCTGTTGCTCGAGGCTGGCAAGTCAGACAACTACCACTGGATACACATACCTGTAGGCTACTTGTATTGCATTGGTAACCCGCGCACCGACTGGCTGTACAACACAGAGCCTACTGACGGTTTAAACGGGCGTGCGCTTCGCTACCCACGCGGCAAAACATTGGGTGGCTGCTCCAGCATCAACGGCATGATTTACATGCGAGGCCAGGCGCGGGACTATGACCAATGGGCGCAGCTCACTGGCGATGAGTCGTGGCAGTGGCACAACTGCCTGCCAGATTTTTTAGCCCACGAGTCGCATTACAGCCTCGACGGTGCTGCTGAGCCGCGCAACCAGTGGCACGCCGGTGGTGGGGAGTGGCGGGTAGAAAAGCAGCGCCTGCGTTGGGACGTATTGGATGCTTTTTCAGCTGCAGCCCAGCAAAGCGGTATCGCCGCCACAACAGACTTCAACCGTGGTGACAACGATGGCGTGGGCTATTTTGATGTCAACCAGCGCAACGGCTGGCGCTGGAACACCGCTAAAGCGTTTTTGCGCGGCATCAAGCACCGTGCTAATTTGCAAGTGCGCACCCAAGCCCAAGTCGCCAATCTACTGGTGGAAAAAAGCGCGCAGGGGTGGCATTGCTCTGGTGTGACGCTGGTCAACGGCACCAGGCTCAAAGCCAATACCAGTGTCGTGCTGAGTGCTGGCAGCATTGGTTCTGCGCAGTTGTTGCAATGTTCAGGTATTGGCCATGCCGAGGTACTGCAAGCTGCAGGCGTGACGCCCAAAGTGGTGTTGCCCGGCGTGGGTGGCAACTTGCAAGACCATTTGCAAATACGTGCCGTATTTAAAGTCAGTGGCGTGCCCACGCTCAACTCCATGGCCAACAGCTGGTGGGGTAAGGCCAAAATCGGATTGGAGTATGCACTCAAACGAACAGGCCCAATGAGCATGGCGCCTAGCCAGTTAGGCGCTTTTACGCGCTCTAGTCCAGAATTGGCGCACGCCAATTTGGAGTTCCACGTGCAGCCCCTGAGTTTGGATGCATTTGGAGAACCACTGCACAGCTTTGACGCGTTTACGGCCAGTGTGTGCAACTTAAACCCCAGCAGCCGCGGCACAGTCCATATCAAAACGCCACACAGTCTGGATGCGCCTGCAATTGCTCCGAACTACCTCTCTACGCACGACGACCGCCAAATTGCAGCCGACTCGCTCAAGCTGACCAGGCGCATTGTGTCGCAGTCTGCTTTGGCCCCGTTCAAGCCCGAGGAGGTCAAGCCTGGCGTGCAATACCAAAGTGATGCCGACCTGGCCACACTGGCTGGTGATATTGCCACCACTATTTTCCATCCCGTTGGAACGGCGAAAATGGGCGCTGATAACGACGAAATGGCGGTGGTTGATGCCAAATTGCGGGTTAGAGATGGGTCTGGTGGCTTGGTGGCTGGCTTGCACGTTGTGGATGCGAGCATCATGCCCACGATTACCAGTGGCAACACCAACAGTCCAACGCTGATGATTGCCGAAAAAGCAGCGCGCTGGTTGCTCAAGGCCTAGGGAA
>CALBWZ010000239.1 GCA_937893415.1 uncultured Comamonadaceae bacterium
AAGAGGTGGAGTTTGAAATTGAGAGTTACTTGCGCTACCAAGGCGACAAGTTTGCGGAGTACTTTGATGCCAACACGTATTTGTTAATTACGCGGGCTTTGGATTACTTTGACCCTGCGCGTGAGCACGGTGGCAGTTTAAGCGCAGCCCTTGCCACAGCGCGCGCGAAGTTTTTGTTGGTGAGCTTTACCACCGACTGGCGCTTTGCGCCAAGCCGCAGCCGGGAAATGGTGCGCGCCTTATTGCAAAACAAGCATGCGGTGAGTTATGCAGAAATAGATGCGCCGCATGGTCATGATGCCTTCTTATTAGATGACCCCCGCTACCACGGTGTGGTGCGCGCCTATTTTGAACAAGCCGTAACGACGCAGGTGGACGCGCTATGAGTACCGATCAAACCATGGAAGCGCTGGCCAACTTGGTGCCCATGGGCGCGCATGTGCTGGACTTAGGTTGTGGCGATGGCGCCTTGCTGGCTTACTTGCAAAAACACCGCCAGTGCACGGGCTATGGAGTCGAAATTGACGACGCCAAAGTCAAGTCGTGCGTGGCCGCAGGTGTGCGGGTGTTGCAACTAAACTTGGACGAGGGCTTGTCCATGTTTGACGACAACGCCTTTGACGTGGTGTTGCAAATTGACACGTTGCAGCACCTTCGTAATGCCGAGGTGATGCTGCGTGAAACGGCTAGGGTTGGTCGGATTGGTGTGGTGGCGTTTCCTAATTTTGCGCACTGGCCGAATAGACTCCAAGTGCTGCAAGGGCGCATGCCTGTGACCAAGCGCCTGCCCTACCAGTGGTACAACACGCCCAACATACGCGTCGGTACTTTTACAGACTTTGAAGTATTGGCCACTGCCAACGGCTTGCACATCGCAGACAGCTTTGGCTTGCATGCAGGCAGAATTAGGCGCTGGTTGCCGAATGCGCTGTCTAGCACTGCCGTGTTTAAGTTTCACAAATAAGCCGGACAGCCGGATACAAAAGCGTCTACGAAAAACCATGCAAGCTTTCGCTTCTAACGCCGAGCCAAGCCTAGCGATGAGACTGTGGCCTTGGCTGGCAAGAGTCAATGCGCGCAGCCTACGCTTAGATGCACAAGCGGGTTTGCTGGGCATGGTGTTGTCGCTGCCGCAAGGCATTGCGTTTGCTACGCTTGCCGGCCTGCCCATTGAGTACGGCGTTTACACATCCATAGTGCCGTGTATTGTGGCGGCGTTATGTGGCTCAAGTTGGCATGTCACATCAGGGCCAACCAACGCAATTTCTTTAGCCATGTTGGCCATGTTGGCTCCGCTGGCGGTGGTTGGCAGTGCCAACTACATTGCGTTGGCGTTGACACTGACCTTCATGGTGGGCGCGATTCAGCTGGCTGTGGGTGTATTTCGCCTAGGCAGTGTGGCCAACTTTATTTCGCCGGTGGCGTTGTTTGGATTTACCGCAGGCGCGGCTTTGCTTATTGCGATGAGCGCGACGCCAGATGTCTTGGGCTTAAACACAGCCGATGTGCACGGCGCGGTGTCGTCTGCGTCGTTTGCCATGACCCACATTGCGCAAACACATTGGGCCAGCGCATTGGTGGCAGCCACCACCATCGCGGTGGCGTTGTTGGTGAAATACTGGCAAAAGGACTGGCCTTATTTGTTGCTGGGGCTGGTGGTCGCCACGTTGGTGTCGCTGTTATTACCCAACGCCCAGGTTGCTACCGTGGGGCATATTCCCTCACCCTTCCCCCAACTGTCGTGGCCTTCAGTGCCGCTGCGCGACTTGCCGGAGTTGATTGGCTTGGCCGTGGCGCTAAGTTTGGTGGCCTTAGGGCAAAGTGTGTCTATTGCCAAAGCACTGGCAGACCGCTCAGGTCAGCGCATTGATACCAGCCGCGAGTTTGTGGGCCAAGGCTTGTCAAACGTGGTGGGGGCCTTTTTCTCTTGTTATGTATCGTGCGGCTCGCTCAACCGGTCTGTGCCCAATTTCGAAGCGGGTGCCCAAACGCCGTTGGCGGCAGTATTTTCTGCTGTGTTGATGTTGGCCTTGGTCGGCGTAGCTGCAACGCAGTTGGCGCACATACCAGCGGCTGCCGTTGCTGGCTTGTTGATGTTGGTTGCGTGGAGTTTGTTAGATGTGCGTCGCTGGCGCTACTTGTGGCGGGTCAGCCGACGAGACTTCACCATTGCGGCGCTCACTTTGTTGGCCACTGTGACCTTGCGCCTTGAGTACGCCATTGTGTTGGGTGCACTGTTGAGCGTGATGGTTTTTTTGTACCGTACCGCCCATCCGGCCATGCGTCATATGGGCTTTGACACTCGCGAGCAACCGCGCCGATTTGTGGATGTGGCCAACAACGAAACCGCGTTGGCGGAGTGTCCGCAAATCAAACTGTTGCGCATGGAGGGCGACGTCTACTTTGGTGCGGTGCAATCCGTCAGCGACAGGTTGCAGGTTTTGCGTGGCACACCAGATGCACCCAAACACCTATTGGTCATGGCCAAGAGCATGAACTTCATTGACTTGGCTGGCGCACAGCTGTGGGCTCATGAGTTGGCCGCACGTCGGGTTATGGGTGGCGACTTGTACTTCCACAGGCCGCGCCCAGAAGTGACGGCCATGTGGCACACCACAGGGTTTGACCAAGCCTTAGGTGCACACCATGTATTTGGCGACAAATACACCGCTATTGCACACTTGGTGTCGGTGGTAGATCCAGGAATTTGCAGATGCTGCACAGCCCGCGTGTTTGACGAATGCGCGAATCAACCTGGCGCTGACATAAGCAACGCTTAAGGCAAAAGATATGAACAGACCAGCCGTAAACAACTTAACCATGTCGGACGGCCAAAACTTGGTTTCGTTGGCCTGGCCGTGGCAACGTGTTGATGCGCCGCGGGCCCACGTGTTGCTAGTGCATGGCTTGGGTGAACACGCTAAGCGTTACAACGCCTTGGCCGCATGGCTTCAACAGCAAGGTGTTTCTGTCTGGGCTTACGACCAGCGTGGTCATGGCGCTAGCGACGGCGCGCGAGGTGTGCTGCCAAAGTCTGATACCTTGCTCACTGACCTCGACAGTGTTTGGCAATCCTTTGCCAGGGCACACACGGACGGCGCGCCACTGCTGGTGTTGGGTCACAGTATGGGCGGCTTGGTGGCCATGCGGTGGTTGCAGCGCGGCCCCATCATTGGTTCTGCTGCTGCGCCGCTGGCAGCAATAGTGTCGTCACCGGTACTGGGTGTGCAGGCACGCAGACTTGAGCAAAACCTAGCGCGGGTATTGGCGCAGTATTTACCAAATATTCGTCTGCCAAATGGCTTGAAGCATGGCTGCTTGTCCCACGACCAAGCGGTTATTCAGGCGTATATCCAAGACCCCTTGGTACACACATACATCTCGCCAAGATTGGGGCATTGGTTAATCAGCAATGCACAGCAAGTGTTGGCCGGCGCTGCTGCTTGGCAGGTACCGCTGTTGTTGATGTATGCCGGCGCAGACGGGTTGGTCGACCCTAAAGCGACCGATGCATTTGCCCTCAGTGCGTCCCCAAACGTACAAACGCAGCGTCTAGACGCCGCGTTTCACGAGATATTTAATGAGACCCCGCTGTACCGCGATGTTGCGCTGACCACCTTGGCCAGTTGGCTGGATGTCCTTTTACCGAGCTGAACCTGCGTAAAGCAGCCCATTACAAGTTTGCAATGTCTTTAAGTCTTTATAAACTTGCCTAGAAAGCCGGTGATGGAGCCAAGGTCTGGCATGCCGTCACCGTCAACGGCACCCGCAGGTGTGAACTGGTCTATAAGATTTGGGAGCATGTTGGCCAGTTGTGAGGCCAATCCTTGACCATCAGTGCCGGTTCCTTGTGCCAAGTTGTCGAGTGTGTCGCCGCCCAAGGCCTGTTGCAGTTGGTCGCCAGATACGGGGAGGTTGGTGTCGCTGCCCATCCATGAAGCAGCAATATCACCTAAGCCAGCGTCTTGAAATTTGGCCAATAGACCGCTGATGCCACCGCTTTGTTGCAGCAGCGAACTGGCTATGCCGGCCAAGCCGAGGATATTTAACCCGCCGGTGTCGCTTGTGTTTTGGCCGTCTAGGTGTGATTTAGCCGCGTTAGCGCCTGCGCTGATGAGTGAATCCATGAGTCCCATATGTGCTCCCTAAAAGGTAATTGAATGGTCAAGGCCGACGCAACAGCCAACCAAGAAAAAACCATTGTGCACTTTTTAGCTCAAAAAAATAATTTAAATACAAA
>CALBWZ010000240.1 GCA_937893415.1 uncultured Comamonadaceae bacterium
TTCCAGCGTCAAACTACAATCTGAAAAGTGTTTAAAGATTTGGGGGAATGCCAAAGAGAAGAGAGCAATCAAAGAGCAAACAATCCAAAGCAGGCGACTACAACATCAAATTGAAACCGTTTAAACTTTAAAACCAATGAGCCAATCTCTCCTTGGAGAAATTAACCCATCTGTCTCAAACCATTTGAAGACGGACAAGCGTGTAACTTTTTTAGTAAGCGAACAAAGAGCCGTCAAGCAGTCGATAATGGGTTAGTTTGGTGACTCTAGCGCTTCATTCGATAGCACCAAAGTAGCTGACTAACTTATGTACCTTTGATGAGCCAAGACCTTGCAACAGATAACAATAGTCAGCCAAATCCAGTTAGTTTTTGGCAAGCCTTAGGTTTTTGGCTCAAATTAGGTTTTATCAGCTTTGGCGGTCCAGCTGGACAGATCGCCATCATGCATGAAGAGCTGGTGGTACGCAGACGTTGGATTTCAGAAAAACGCTTTCTGCACGCCCTCAATTACTGCATGGTGTTGCCTGGACCAGAAGCGCAGCAACTAGCGATTTACATCGGCTGGCTGCTGCATAAAACACAGGGCGGCATCGTGGCGGGCACGCTGTTCGTTCTTCCATCGTTGTTTATCTTGATCGCGCTGTCATGGCTCTACATCGCCTTTGGCGAATTGCCGTTGATAGCTGGCATCTTTTATGGCATCAAACCTGCGGTTACCGCTATTGTGGTGCAAGCTGCACATCGAATTGGCTCACGCGCGTTGAACAGTAATGTTTTGTGGGCCATCGCTGCAGCCAGCTTTGTAGCAATCTTTGCCCTGAATGTCCCGTTTCCATTCATTGTGCTGGGGGCAGCGCTCATTGGTTTATTCGGGGGCCGAATGGCACCTGAAATCTTTAAATTAGGCGGTGGTCACGGCACAGCCAAAGAGTCTTTTGATGTTGCATTGATCGACGACAATACACCCAGACCAACGCACGCTGTTTTCAGTTCTCACCGGTTGATTCAAGTGCTGGCAATAGGCGCGCTGCTGTGGGTCATTCCAATGAGTATGCTAGTCATGCGTTTTGGTTGGGATCACACCCTGACGCAAATGGGTTGGTTCTTCACCAAGGCTGCCTTGCTCACTTTTGGTGGTGCCTATGCAGTGCTTCCTTATGTTTATCAAGGTGCCGTCGATCAATTTGGATGGGCCACGGCTACTCAAATGATTGATGGTTTGGCGCTTGGAGAATCAACCCCAGGGCCACTCATCATGGTCGTGGCCTTTGTCGGGTTTATTGGCGGCTATATCAAAGAAATATTCGGACCTGAGAGCTTATTTCTTGCCGGTGCTGTTGCCGCAGCCGTGGTTACGTGGTTTACCTTCTTGCCCTCATTCTTGTTCATCTTGGCGGGTGGCCCCATGATTGAGAGCACACACAACGATCTCAAGTTCACAGCGCCCTTGACCGCCATCACGGCAGCCGTTGTTGGCGTGATGTTGAACTTGGCTCTGTTCTTTGCTTACCACGTGCTCTGGCCTCAAGGCTTTAGCGGCGTTTTGGATTGGCTGTCAGCAGTGCTTGCTGTGGCTGCCTCTGTTGCGCTCTTTAAATACAAATGCAATGTGATTCATGTCATCGCTGTTAGCGGTCTGATGGGCGTTGGTATTCGGTGGCTCATCGCATGATCAAGGCGGCCGATAAAGGCTTTGCCAACGTGGCGCGTTGGCACGCAGCCATGAGCCTGCGCGCCAGTGCGCAAGCGGGCAACGCCTAACATGTCCACGCAGACCGAGGCCTTGCACTTGGCTTGGTCTGCATTTGCGGCAGGTTTAAGCCAGTCTGATAGGGACTTGCTTGGCCAACGTTGGGCGGGTAAGCGTCAGCCGCTGCCGGCTGACTGGGTCAGACTCAGCGTACATGTAGGTCCCTGTACCACGCCAGCGTCGGATAGGTCACGCGCCGTGTTTCAAGGCGTTATGGGGCTGATGCCTGCTAGCCACAGCGCTTTGTTGCGCAGCGTGATGCACACAGAGGTGCTGAGCCAAGACGTTGCCGGTCACCTCACCTTGCGCGGCGACGCGCAGACGCTGTCAGACCACCTGCAGCACGCCATGCATGCGTTGCACCGCATGGGTGCGCTAGGCGGCTGGCGCAATGAGTTGCAAGCCATGGTGGTTGATACGGCGCACACCGTTGACGCTACAGATGACGATGACAACACGTCAACAATGGTCATGAACCATGCCACGCCCCTACTGGAATTTGAGCGCTGCGGCCACCAGTTTGTAGGCGGCGTGACGCACGCCGTGCATGTCAATGCGCTGACACAAGACGGCTTGATGTGGTGTGGCAGGCGCGCACCCTCTAAGGCAACCGATCCAGGACGTTTAGACAATGTGTGTGCGGGCGGTGTGCCTGCTGGAGAGTCGCTGCAAGAGACATTGGGTCGCGAAATGATGGAGGAGGCTGGAATTAACTTAGAGCAATGCAGTGCGGTGGCGTTTGTTGCAACTGTACGGACATCACGCAGTGAGGCCATAGGCTGGCACGATGAGTACCTGCATGTGACCAACGTGTTGTTGCCTCAGCATGTTGTGCCGTGCAACCAAGATGGCGAGGTGTCAGGCTTTGAGTTGTTACACAGTCATCAAGTCATGCAAGCCATTCGCAACAACGACATGACTGCCGATGCAGGATTGGCCGTGGTGCAGGCGCTGCGTTGCAGCGGCTTTCTTAAAGTACCACTTGGCGCATGAGGTCTAGAACGTGTTGCCATGGTGGTGTTGGTGCATAAGGGTCTTTGGCCAGGTCGTCGTAGCGACGCAGTCGCACGGCGTCTTGTGCATAGGCTTGCTGTATGAATGCCTCACCTTGGGGGGCCGTTAGAACGCCGCCTTGCAGCGACATGCTGTGTTGGGACGACGGCGAGAGGCTGGCCCAGTAGTCAGACTCAACAAGGCACAAATAGCGTTTGGCTTGAACGTGCATGCGAATGGGTTCTAGTACAGCAGGCCCAAAGGTGCCTCGCAAAAATGGCAGCACCATGTATTCGTGTACGGCGTCTGTATCGCCCGCCAACGCTGCGTTGTTGCTGTTCTGCGCACAAATTAAATGCCCCAGATCGTGCAACGCAGCGGCAACAACAATGGCTGTTGGTTCATTGGCCTGTTGAGCCAAGTGCGCGGCTTGCAAGGCATGGCTGAGCTGGCTGACAGCCTCACCGCCATACAAGCTGGCGCCATGGCGTGTCATTAGATGGTCTATGTCTTCAATTCGAAGTGCCATTGTGAATCCTAAATACCAGCGCGTTGACTTTATAAAGGTGTTGACTACACAGTTAGGTAACGCAAACTTGAATGGGTGCGCTAGATAACCAGTTTGCGAATGTGCGCGCTGATCAAGTCAATGCAAATCACCACAATCACAATCATCGACATGACCGCGGCAGTTTGACCGTATTGAAACGAGCGAATGATGTCCCACAATACAACGCCGATGCCGCCTGCGCCCACCATACCCACCACGGTTGCCGAGCGCACATTGGACTCAAACCTGTACAAGGAAAAAGACACCCACAGCG
>CALBWZ010000241.1 GCA_937893415.1 uncultured Comamonadaceae bacterium
TGTTAAAGCCATGTATTGGCGCTGTAAAGTTGTCGTCAAACTCGTACAGCGTGCGGGCTTCAAGTGCGGCCTCTAAGTTGAACAAACCTGGAAACTGCGCCCATTTTGCAGCGGCTTTAGGTTTCATCGTGCCTAAAAACATACGTGTGTACACCAGCTTGTTAAAGCCTTTGCCAATATGCAAACCTGAACTGACCAAATCAAGCGGTGAACAAACACTTGCGACAGCACTAACGATCTTCGAGGCGGTGCTCTCAGCTTTGCTGGCCCAGCACATGAGCGCGTTACCACCTAAAGATATCCCCAAGGCCACAGTTGGGGACTGTGGCGCGATAGCAGATGCCCGCCGCAAAATCCAATCTATTTCCTCGTGATCGCCAGAGTGGTAGGCCCTTGGTGCAGCATTTATTTCGCCAGAGCAGCCTCTGAAATGGGCCAGTAACATACGCCAACCCTTCAGTTCACAGCGTTTGGCGATGGCCTGTACGTAATGACTTGAACGTCCGCCTTCTAATCCATGAAACAGAACCAACAACGGCTTGTGTGTTGCATCCAATGTCTTGCCAAGGTGGTCAACGTCAATAAAATCGTTATCTGGTGTTGTCCAACGCTGGCGCTCCCATGTTGGCGGAACACCGTCAGAATGTGGCCAATACGCAGCGCATTTAGCGGCCCATATTGTTTGCAAATGCCCTCCGGGTAACATCGCAGGCGCACGGTAATCCCAAGACATTGTGATTAGTGCAACACCGTTGAAGGCAATGCGTGTGGCTCAGCAGAACCATCCGTGATGTGTCCTGGGCTGGTATGGTGTGCAACCAAACGCCAGCCTTGTGCTGTTTTATGGAATACATTTAACGAATACAACTGCGCAACAGCTTGACCATCATCCGTTTGAACGCTGACATGCTCGGTGACAGTGTGTATAGCCTGCGCCAATTGCAAACTTTTATGCGTGTGTGTGACGCGCAATGTAATGGGGCCATTCTGTATCAAATCGGTGAACAGTTTGCGGATAGCTTGCAAACCATGTAGCGGCTTGCCGCCAGGCGGGATACACACGACGTCCTCGTGGTCAGCCCAACACGCCATGATTTGCTCTACATCTGCATGCAACAGACCTTCATAAAACGCATGTTCAATGTCATCTGGTGTTGATAAAAGGTGGCTGGGCACAGGCATATTTCGAGTCTAATTCTGCTGGGTACAAACAACAAAGCCGGCATCGGCCGGCTTTGTTACAAAGCACTGACGTGCTTACTTGAGATTTCTATATCGGCGGAGCGCCGTTACCTGGGCGGCAACAACAAGCAACTCAGCGTGCGCCGCAGCTAAATCGATCGCACTCTTGGCGTTCTTGATGGCTTCTTGTGCCACTTCGCGGGCAGCTTCTGCACGGGATTCGTCTAAGTCTTTGCCACGGATTGCGGTATCACTTAACACGGTCACGCAATGTGGCTGCACTTCAAGAATACCGCCAGCAACAAATACAAACTCTTGACCACCATCAGCCAGCTCAATACGAACCGAGCCGGGTTTGATGCGGGTGATCAATGGGGTATGACCAGGCAAAATACCTAGTTCACCTGATTCACCGGGTAGCGCTACGAACTTGGCTTGGCCACTAAAGATTTTCTCTTCAGCGCTGACCACGTCGACCTGGAAGGCGTTCATGATGTATCTTTCAATTTTCCACTATACATAACGGGGCATATAAGCCACCGTCATGTTGTTCATGTTGAGTTGCAGCAGTTGTCGTGTGTTAGGCAGCCATCTTCTTGGCTTTTTCGAAAGCCTCGTCGATGGTGCCGACCATGTAGAAGGCTTGCTCTGGTAATGCATCACATTCGCCACTGGCAATCATCTTAAAGCCACGAATGGTCTCTGCCAATGACACGTACTTACCGGGTGAGCCAGTAAATACTTCAGCAACGAAGAACGGCTGAGACAAGAAGCGTTGCATTTTACGAGCACGCGCAACAGCCAGCTTGTCTTCAGGCGCCAATTCGTCCATGCCCAAAATCGCAATGATGTCCCGTAACTCTTTGTAGCGCTGCAGTGTGACCTGCACAGAACGAGCTGTTTCGTAGTGCTCAACACCAACTACATTGGGATCGAGCTGACGGCTGGTTGAATCGAGTGGATCAACTGCTGGGTAAATACCCAAAGACGCAATGTCTCGGGACAACACAACTGTGGAGTCCAAGTGCGCAAAGGTGGTTGCGGGTGAAGGATCGGTAAAGTCATCGGCTGGCACGTAAACCGCTTGAATAGATGTAATAGAACCAACCTTGGTTGACGTTATACGCTCTTGCAAACGACCCATTTCTTCAGCCAATGTTGGCTGGTAGCCAACAGCTGAAGGCATACGGCCCAACAGTGCTGATACTTCCGTACCGGCCAATGTGTAACGGTAGATGTTGTCTACGAAGAACAACACGTCACGGCCTTCGTCACGGAATGACTCTGCAATGGTTAGACCTGTTAAGGCCACGCGCAAACGGTTACCGGGTGGCTCATTCATCTGACCGTAGACCATGGCTACTTTGGACTCTTCGAGGTTCTCGAGATTCACAACGCCTGAGTCTGCCATCTCGTGGTAAAAGTCGTTACCTTCACGCGTACGCTCACCCACACCAGCGAACACAGACAATCCGCTGTGTGCCTTGGCGATGTTGTTGATGAGTTCCATCATGTTCACCGTTTTGCCAACGCCAGCACCACCGAACAAGCCCACCTTACCGCCCTTGGCGAATGGACAAACCAAGTCAATCACTTTGATGCCGGTTTCCAGCAACTCTTGTGATGGGCTCAACTCGTCGTAAGCAGGTGCTTTACGGTGAATAGATGCGCTAACTTCAGCATTGACGGGGCCGCGCTCATCTATTGGCGCGCCGAGCACGTCCATGATGCGACCCAGTGTGGCTTTGCCAACCGGCACGGTAATGGCTGCGTTGGTGTTGTACACCACCATGCCACGACGCAAGCCGTCTGAGGAGCCCAGGGCAATGGTTCGCACCACGCCGTCACCCAACTGTTGTTGCACTTCCAAGGTTAGCGATGAGCCTTCCATTTTGAGTGCGTCATATATGTGGGGCATGGTGTCGCGTGGAAATTCGACGTCCACAACGGCGCCGATACACTGAACAATCTTGCCTTGAGCTTGAGCCATGATTGGTACCTTTACGTTTCTCTAATTTCTGTTGAGCGTCGCTGCGTTTAAACGGCAGCGGCACCGGCGACGATTTCGGACAATTCCTTGGTAATCGCGGCCTGACGGGTTTTGTTGTAAATAAGCTTGAGATCTTTAATGACCTGCCCAGCGTTATCTGTTGCGGCTTTCATGGCCACCATACGAGCAGATTGCTCAGATGCCATGTTCTCTGCCACTGCTTGGTAGATTTGCGCTTCAACATAGCGAAGCAGCAAATCATCGATCACCACATTGGGCTCGGGTTCGTACTCGTAGTCCCAACTGTGCTTTTGAGTGCCTTGTTCTACTGTATCTGAACGCAAGGGCAGCAGCGTCTCAACCACTGACTCTTGGCGCATCGTGTTGACAAAACGGGTGAAGCACAAGTGCACTTCGCTCAGTCGACCTTCTGCGTAAGCGTCAAGCAGCACTTTGGAAGGCCCAATGAGGGTGTCCATATGAGGCCTGTCACCCAAACCAACGAGTTGGGCCACCACTTTCGCGCCAACGCGCTGCATAAAGCCCAAGCCTTTGCTACCAATAGCAACGACTTCAACCTGTTTGCCTTGCGCTTGCAAATCTTTAATCTTTTGCGTAGTTGCACGCAAAATATTTGTGTTCATGCCACCGCACAAGCCCTTGTCCGTCGTCACAACAATAAAGCCAACCACGTTGGCCTTGTCGTTGTCGCGCATGAATGCGTGACGGTACTCGGGGTTTGCACGTCCCAAATTAGCAGCGATTTGCCGTACCTTTTCAGCGTAGGGCCGCGCCGCACGCATGCGGTCTTGTGCCTTACGCATTTTGGAGGCAGCGACCATTTCCATGGCTTTTGTGATCTTCTTGGTGTTTTCCACCGAGGTGATCTTGCTGCGTATTTCCTTACCTGCTGCCATTGAAGCTCCTTAAACGGGTGCCTATTGGCTTAGTAAGAGCCGGTCTTTTTGAACTCGGCCGTGGCTGCGGTCAACTCGGCCTTGGCCTCGTCATCCATGGCTTTTTTGTCTTCCAATTTGGCCAACAAAGCTGCATGCTTGTCTTTTAAGTGCGCATGTAAGCCCAACTCAAACGTCAACACTTGCTTGATTTCCAAGTCATCCATAAAGCCATTGTTCACTGCAAACAGCGTTGCGCCCATCAAGCTCACAGGCAGGGGACTGTACTGTGATTGTTTGAGCAATTCAGTAACGCGCGCACCACGGTCTAGTTGCTTGCGGGTTGCCTCGTCCAAGTCAGATGCAAACTGGGCAAAGGCCGCCAACTCACGGTACTGAGCCAAGTCGGTACGAATACCGCCTGACAAGCTCTTAATCAGCTTGGTTTGAGCTGCGCCGCCGACCCGTGACACAGAAATACCGGCGTTGATAGCTGGACGAATACCTGCGTTAAACAGGTTGGTTTCCAAGAAGATCTGTCCGTCAGTAATTGAAATCACATTGGTTGGAACGAACGCGGACACGTCACCAGCTTGCGTTTCAATAATGGGCAATGCGGTTAACGAACCAGTTTTACCTTTGACTTCACCTTTGGTGAAAGCCTCAACGTAGGCTGCGTTTACACGTGCAGCACGTTCTAACAAACGGCTGTGGAGGTAAAACACATCGCCAGGGTAAGCTTCGCGACCTGGTGGGCGACGCAACAACAAGGATACTTGGCGGTAGGCCACAGCTTGCTTTGACAAGTCGTCGTACACAATCAGTGCGTCTTCGCCGCGGTCGCGGAAGTACTCACCCATGGTGCAACCAGAATAAGCTGATACGTACTGCATGGCTGCCGATTCAGAGGCCGAAGCTGCCACCACAATCGTGTACTCCATTGCGCCGGCTTGCTCTAAAGAGCGCACAACGTTTTTGATCGACGATGCCTTTTGACCAATAGCAACGTAGATACAGGTCATGTTCTGACCTTTTTGGTTGATGATGGTATCTATCGCCACAGCGGTCTTGCCAGTTTGACGGTCACCGATAATCAATTCGCGCTGACCACGACCAACAGGCACCATAGAGTCAACTGACTTTAAGCCAGTTTGCATGGGCTGATCAACTGATTGACGGGCAATCACGCCAGGCGCAACTTTTTCAATCACGTCTGTCATTTTGGCGTTGATCGGGCCTTTGCCGTCTATAGGCTGACCCAATGCGTTCACCACACGGCCACGCAATTCTGGGCCAACTGGCACTTCCAAAATGCGACCCGTACACTTAACAGTGTCACCTTCCGAGATGTGCTCATACTCACCCAAAATCACTGAACCCACTGAGTCACGCTCGAGGTTCAATGCGAGGCCGTATGTAGCAATGCCGTCTTTTGTTGCCGGAAACTCCAGCATCTCGCCTTGCATTACATCGGACAAGCCGTGGATGCGACAGATGCCGTCGCTGACGGATACAACCGTGCCTTCGTTGCGCACGTTGGCGCTTACGCCCAAGCCCTCGATACGGGACTTGATCAGATCTGAAATCTCTGCTGGATTGAGTTGCATGACTCTTTCCTTCTTTAATAAATTATTTAACGTCTAGTGGCCTGATGGCTTTACGCCGTCAGTGCTACTTGCATTTGTTCTAAACGAGCTTTGATCGAGGTATCTAACACCTCATCACCCACGACAACGCGAACGCCGCCGATTAACGATTCATCCAACGCCTGCGTCAAGGTTAGCCGCTTGCCAAACCGCTCTTCAAGTGTTGAAGAAATGTCTGACATCGCCGCACTATCCAGCTCGAAGGCACTGTAAATAACACCCACAGAGACGCCGTTTTTAGCGTTAAGTAGCACTCGAAACTGTTTGGCAATCTCTGGTAGCGCGTTTAAACGACCGTTTTCTGCCAAAAGGAGTACGAAATTACGACCCGACTCCGCTACTGGCGAGTTCTCGCCAACAACACCCAAAACAATGCCAGCAACTTTTTCAGCCTCGACATTTGGGTTGGCAGCCAATTCACGCAACGCAGCATCAGAAGACACTGCGGCAACGCTGTCTAACCATACCAATGCATCAGATGCATTGGTACCAAGAGAGTCGAATAGCGCCTCAGCGTATGGGCGGGCAATGGTTGCGAATTCGGCCATGTTCTACCTTGCTGATTAAAGTTGTGTCTTAAGGTCTGACAGCATTGCAGCGTGGTCAGCAGCCTTGACTTCGCGGCGCAGAATTTTTTGAGCACCTTGCACCGCCAACTTAGCCACCTCTTCGCGCAATGCCTCACGGGCACTCGTTACCAAGCCTAAGGCTTCTTGCTGTGCATTGGCCATAATCTTGGCTGCTTCGTCGCTTGCGCGAGTTTTTGCCTCTTCGATCAAAGCCTGTCCGCGACGCTCAGCGTCTGCCAATCTAAGTGCTGCCTCGTTACGAGACTTGCCCAACTCTTCATCAACTCGCTTATTAGCAGCCGCCAACTCGGATTTGGCCTTCTCAGCAGAAGACAGACCTTCAGAGATTTTCAATGCCCGCTCATCCAATGCTTTTGTGATTGGTGGCCACACGAATTTCATCGTGAACCAAACCAGAATCGCAAATACTATGGCTTGAGCGAACAGGGTTGCATTGATATTCATCGCAACGCCTTTCTATGTTGATCTTTTATATTACCCACGACGTACACCCACCAAGGCCCTAGAGCCTTGTTTTTAGGCGTTTTAAGCCAATTAGGCTACGACAACAAATGGGTTCGCGAATGCAAACAGCAAGGCGATAGCCACGCCAATCAAGAATGCCGCGTCAATCAAACCGGCCAAAATGAACATCTTGGCTTGCAAATCGTTCATTAACTCAGGTTGACGAGCAGCAGACTCGAGGAACTTACCACCCATCATGCCGATTCCGACAGATGCGCCCATAGCGCCCAAACCAACGATTAAACCGCAAGCTAGTGCAACCAAACCTAATACGCTATCCATGATGACTCCTTAGAATAAAAAAACAGAAACTAAAAAAACAAACAATCAAGCACAACGCACTTAGTTAGTGCTTGTCGTGCGCCTGACCGGTGTAGATGAGGGTCAACATCATAAAGATGAAGGCCTGCAATACGATGATCAATATATGGAACAACGTCCATACTGTGCCAGCGATTATGTGACCGACGAACAACAAAATGCCCGTTGACGAGAGCGCGAAAAATCCACCCATCAG
>CALBWZ010000242.1 GCA_937893415.1 uncultured Comamonadaceae bacterium
TTTCCCGTCGAGCAATACTGGCGCGACAACCGCTTGAACATGATTCATGAAGGCACACATGGTGTGCAAGCGATGGATTTGTTGGGACGCAAAGTCACCATGAACCACGGCAAGGCTTTTGTGTTGTTGGTTGATCGGATACAAGCCACAGCAACAGCAGCCAAGAGTCACCCGCATCTAGCAATGTACGCAGACCAGCTTCACAAGCACACCGACGCGCTGGCCCAGGCCACGCAAGCTATCTGGACTTTTGACGGCCCACCCAATGCACGTGAAGCGTTAGCAAATGCTGTGCCTTACATGCAGGCCTTTGGTCATGTGGTGTTGGCTTGGATTTGGTTGGATGTTGCCATGACGGCAAGTGTCACGTCCTGCGCCGCAAACACCGGGCGCTTGGCGTCTTGTGCCTACTTTTTCAGGTATGAGTTGCCAAAGGCAACTGCGTGGTTGCATGTGGCTCAAACCCGTGACTCAACATGTGCTGATGTGGCCATTGAAGCGTTTTAAAGAAAAGCCAACTGATGATAAAACACATCGTTTTTTGGTCATTTAAAGACCACACCGAAACGGGCAGCAAAGCCGACAACTTGGCACAGGCTGTGGCATTGCTACATCGGTGTGCCAATTTGGTGGCCGGCATTGAGCAGTTTGAAGTGGCTCTAGGCTCTGACAACGCGGCTTGTACCAGCGATTTGGTCCTGAACAGCGCATTCATATCGCAAGACGCGTTGGATGCCTACCAACAACACCCGGACCACGAACCGGTCAAAGTATTTATGAAGCAAGCAGTGGCCTCGCGCCATTGCATGGATTACACCTTTTAACCCCCCCCACCAACTTTGTAGGAGACATTGCGATGACAAGAAGCATTCAACAACTGTTTAATTTAGAGGGCAAAAACGCCCTTGTCACTGGCGGCTCACGCGGCTTAGGTTTGCAAATGGCTGAAGCCTTGGGTGAAGCTGGCGCGAAAATCATGATCACCGCGCGTAAATCAGCTGAGCTAGAAGAGGGTGTTGCCCACCTGCAGTCGCGCGGTATTGACGCGCGGTGGGTAGCCGGCGACTGCGCCGACCCAGTCAGCATCGCACACGTGGTTGATGAAACCTTACAGCGCATGGGCAACATTGATATTTTGGTCAATAATGCTGGCGCAGCATGGGGTGCACCTGCAGAGGACCACCCCCTTGAGGCGTGGGACAAGATCATGAACCTCAACGTGCGTGGCTACTTCTTGCTCAGCCAGTTGGTCGCCCAAAAATGCATGATTGACAACAAATCAGGGCGCATTATCAATGTGGCTTCTATTGCAGGCCTAGGTGGCAACCCAGTCGACATGAAAACCATTGCCTACAACACCTCTAAAGGTGCAGTGCTGAACTTCACGCGCGCGCTGGCAGGCGAGTGGGGGCATTACGGCATCACCGTGAACGCTATTTGCCCAGGTTTTTTCCCCAGCAAAATGACCAAGGGATTGCTTGAAACTATGGGAGAAGATCGACTCAAGGCGGGCGCTCCATTGCAGCGTTTAGGCGATGATGAAGACTTAAAAGGCTTGTGCTTGCTGTACGCCAGCGACGCCGGCAAGCACATCACTGGCCAATGGCTGGCCGTTGACGGTGGTGTCAGCGCATTGGTTGGGGGCTAGGACGTTTAATGGATTTTTCTGTACGTATCCCCTTTGTTGAGTTGCTAGGCTTTGAGCTGCTTGAAATGGCCGATGGTCAAGCGCGCCTTGCTTACACGCCTGCACCAGAGCATCTGAATTCCTTTGACGTCACACACGGCGGGGCCAGCATGACATTAATGGATGTGGCTATGGCACACGCTGCGCGCAGTGTGGAGCCTGACATGGGGTGCGTAACGATTGAAATGAAGACCAGTTTTATGCAACCAGCTGTTGGTCGCCTAGAAGCGGTTGCCACGCTGCTGCACCGCACCGCCACCATGGCATTTACAGACGCCAAGGTATTTGACTCAAAGGGCCGCTTGTGTATCCACGCCAGCGGTACCTTTAAGTTCATACCGCGTCTGGCATCGGCCACAGGCAAGGTGCACAAGCTCAATAAAAACTAGTTACAAGTCAAACAACTGCTTTTTTACTTTCTACATTTTTCAAACCATGTGCCCTGGGCATTGGTTTACCCAAAGGAGACATCACCATGCCAAGCAACCAACAAATCGTTTTAAAAAGTCGTCCATTAGGCGAGCCTTCTGTAGACAACTTTGAACTTAAAACATCGGATACCCCAGCCCTGAATGACGGCGATGTACTGGTTAAACACCACTTTTTGAGCCTAGACCCCTACATGCGTGGACGCATGAATGCGGGCAAAAGCTACGCCCAACCCCAGCCTCTAGACGAAGTCATGATCGGTGGAACCGTTGGCGTGGTTGAGGCCAGCATGCACCCCAAGTTTCAAGTTGGCGACACCGTGGTTGGCATGGGTGGCTGGCAAACATACAGCGTTGTCAATGGCAATGCGCCCGGCATGCTGCGCAAGGTCAGTACCGAGTTCATCCCGCTGAGTGCCTATTTAGGCCCTGTAGGTATGCCGGGTGTCACGGCGTGGGTAGGCTTACAGCATATTTGCGAGCCAAAAGCAGGCGAGACAGTTGTGGTCAGTGCAGCAAGCGGCGCGGTAGGAACGGCTGTAGGGCAACTGGCCAAGGCGCGCGGTTGTCGCGTGGTGGGTATCGCTGGAGGTCAAGATAAATGTGATTTTCTGGTCAACGAAGCTGGCTTTGATGCCTATGTAGATTACAAGGCCCACACAGATCCAAAATCCTTATACCAAGCGCTTAAAGAAGTGACACCTGACGGTGTGGATTGCTATTTTGAAAGTGTTGGCGGTCCTATTTTGGACGCTGTCTTGCTGCGTACCAATGCCTTTGCGCGTATCGCTGTGTGCGGGATGATTGCCGGCTACAACGGCGAGCCCTTGCCTATGCAAAACCCCTCTCTCATCTTGGTCAACCGTATCAAGATACAAGGCTTTATCGTGAGCGAGCATATGGAGATGTGGCCACCTGCGCTGCAAGAACTGGGCACCATGGTGGCTACCGGCAAACTCAAGTACCGCGAGACAGTAGCTGATGGGTTGGCTGCTGCGCCTGAAGCCTTTTTGGGCTTGTTAAAGGGTAAGAACTTTGGCAAACAACTGGTCAAGATTGGTAGTTAATTGTTCATTTTCGAGATGTATTTTTAATTTCAAATGTGACCTTTTTTGAATAACAGAGACAACCGCATGCATAACTTTGAAGGTAAAACGGCCGTACTCACCGGTGCTGGCTCTGGCTTTGGTTTGGCGTGTGCACGTATTGGTGCGGCCAAAGGTATGAACTTGGTGTTGCTAGATGTACAACCCGATGCATTACAAGCCGCGGAGGCAGAAATAGCAGCCACTGGCGTGCAGGTCTTGAGCCGGGTGATTGATGTGTCGGACGAGTCCGCTATGGCGCGCATGGCGGCGGATGTGTTGGCGAGGTTTGGCGCACCACATGTTGTATTCAACAACGCTGGTGTTGGCGCTGGTGGCCTGATTTGGGAAAATACCGCAGCTGATTGGCAATGGGTGTTGGGTGTGAACCTGATGGGAGTGGTTCATGGCGTGCGTTTGTTTACGCCCATGATGCTGGCCGCGGCCAAAGCCGATCCAAACTACCAAGGGCATATTGTCAACACCGCCTCAATGGCAGGCTTGTTAACGGCCCCCAACATGGGTATCTACAACGTATCCAAACACGCTGTTGTTGCATTGACTGAGACCTTGTACCAAGATTTACACCTGGTCACCGATCAAATCAGTGCCAGTGTGTTGTGCCCGTACTTTGTACCAACTGGTATCAGTCAAAGCCATCGCAACAGACCTGCTGAATTGAAAGCCGATACAGCGACACAAAGCCAGCTTATTGGACAGGCTATGTCAGACAAAGCCGTCAGCTCTGGACGTGTCAGCGCGGCAGATATTGCTCTCAAAGTATTTGATGCGGTTAGGGATGACCAGTTCTACATCTACAGCCACCCGCAGGCATTGGCCAGTGTCGAGGCAAGGTTCACAGCATTGGTGGCTGGTCAGCAGCCGCCTGACCCGTTTGCGTTGCGCCCTGTTGTGGGAAGCCAACTGCGAGAAGCTTTACGCCGCTCTGAAGACTGATCAGCTGGCTTGCTGTGCCATACCTGTATGAGCGTTGCGAACACCGTCACGCTTGCCACCACTGCACAACGCCAACAGTGGTGTGCGGGTGGTACTGAGTGCTTGGCAATATTGGTAAGGAGTGACGCACTGCATGTACTTGCGTGACAGGTCGTCAGCCAAGCCGTTGTCGCCCACCTGATCAGGCGCTTGAGCCCCAACGTGCTTGTAACACTCCATGCGTTTGTTGACTATGGCGGTGCGGCAAGCCTGTACTTTCATACCCAGTTGTTGGGCAACCGTATTGCAACTGCTGGCCAGCGAGTCATTCCACAAGCTAAAAAAATTCCACTTGGGTATTGGCGTTTCGCCAATCTGATCTAAACAGTAAGGGCTTTGCTGGTGATTGGCCATGCTGCTGACCGCCCATACATAGGCGGCCAAACTGATGA
>CALBWZ010000243.1 GCA_937893415.1 uncultured Comamonadaceae bacterium
CACAGTACGGCGGTTGACTTCCTCTTGGAAGGAGTTACGCACGACTCGATTCAGTTGCAATGCACCAGCACGCTCATCCAAACCAACGTTACGGATGTACTGGGGTGCATCAGATATGCGCCAGCGTACAAACCAGTCGATGACGACCCGTTGCTTTTCAGCCGTGAGCATGGGATCAGCAGCCGTACTTTCCAGTGTTAACAAACGCTTGTCAATGTAGCTGACGTTTTGAAACGGCGGCGGCATTTTAAAATTCAAGCCTGGCTCGGTAACCACTGACTTAATCTCACCCAATTGGTAGACCACACCAAATTGGCGTTGATCGACCACAAACATGGTTGAGCTTGCGATGGCCAAAGCCAATAACGCGGAAGCTATCCAAAATCCAATTCGGTTCATAACAGACCTTTAATCTCTATCTCTAATTCGTTGAAGATGACGCAGTAATGTGCTTGCTTGCTTGCTTAGCGAGAGCGTGCTGCATCTGGACTCCGAGCGCGCGAACCATCTAGGTTCAACGTTGGTGGTGCGTTAGAAGTGCTAGACGACGAGATGCTGGGTAGCGTAGGCATGTTGCCGTTGGTGGCTCCGTTTTGCATCAACTTGTCAAGCGGCAAATACAACAGGTTAGAGCCATTGCTTGAATCAACCAACACCTTGCTCACGTTGCTGTAGACAGACTGCATGGTATCGACATAGAGACGGTCACGGGTCACTTGAGGTGAGCGTTTGTACTCAATCAGAACGGATTCAAATCGCTGTGCATCACCTTCTGCCTGCGCGACAATACGGGCTCTGTAGGCCTCTGCCTCTGCACGCAAACGAGCCGCAGCACCGCCTGCGCGAGGCACCACATCATTGGCATAGGCTTGGGCTTCATTCTTGGCACGCTCGCGCTCTTGACCGGCCTTCAACACATCGTCAAATGCAGCTTGAACTTGCTCGGGCGGACGCACACCGCCTTGTTGCAAATTGATACCTACCACTTCGATACCGACTTTGTAACGGTCAAGAATAACTTGCATGAGCTTGCGAACACGTGGGGCAATTTGATCGCGCTCTTCTGCCAACGCAGAGTCCATCTTCATCTTGCCTACGACCTCACGAACGGCTGTCTCAGCTGCTCTAACGACCGCAGCATCTGGGTCACTGCTTTCGAACAAGTAGGCGCGCGAATCATTCAAACGGTATTGAACGGCAAATTTGATCTCAACTATGTTTTCATCGGCGGTCAGCATGGCCGATTCTCGTAAACCTGTAGCCTTGACGATCTGGTCAGACCCGACATCCACCGAACGGATTTGAGTTACAAAAACCAATTCGCTTCTTTGAATAGGGGCAGGCATGCGCCAGTTGAAACCAGCGCCCACCGTGGCGTGGTAACGGCCAAACTGCGTGATGACAGCTTGCTGACCCTCTTGCACGATGAAGAAGCCTGTACCCAACCAAATGAGTAACGCAACACCACCAATAAGGCCAGCACCAAGGCTGGCAGACTTACCGTCCGGCCTAAAAGGCGGGGGTGAATCACCACCGTTGCCGCCGTTGCCGCCGTTGCGCGGGCCATTGCCGCCAAACAAGCCGCCCAAGCGTTTGTTGAAATCTCGCCACAACTCCTCTAAGTCCGGCGGGCCGTCCTGGTTCGGACGTTGGCCACTGCCACGGATAGGTTGCACGTTGTCGTTGTTCGGTTGCTTGGGGCTCTCGCTCTGATTACCAGACTCATCGGTTGGTGGTTTTTTATCGCCACCCTCGCCTCGACCCCAGTTGGAATCGTTGAGGTTGAATAGGCGAGATAGCAAACCTCGCAAGCCCGTGCCAGCGTGTCGCAGCATGTGTGAGTTCATCGTGTAGTGTTTTGGATAAGAGTGCATGGAATTTAGATTGTGGCATGACTGGGAATCACAACCCAACAAATTGTTAATTACCGCACAAAATGGACTGGCTTCGTCACAAGATTGTGCAGTCTAAGAGGTGGGCAGCTGCCTGGGATCGCCAGGATCATGTTCGTAGACAGGGTCGTCGTCAGAGGTGCTGTCGTGCTGCTCACGTGGTCTGCCTTGTTGGACTTGGAACAACGCCAAGCGCTCAACCAACAACGCGCGCAGTCCGTCCAATCCCTCACCGGTGTGGGCGCTGACAAACAAACGCTCAAATACCTGCCCATTGACGTCCATTTGATCGCGCATCCGTCTCGGTCCACGTCCGCCCTCTACCAAATCCAGCTTGTTAAACAGCAATAGTTGTGGAATGTCACCCGCACCAATATCACCAAGAACCCGCTGAACCTCAATGATTTGCTCAATATAAGCAGGGTTGGCTGCATCCACCACGTGAAGCAGCACATCCGCTTCTACGGCCTCTTGCAAGGTGGCCGAAAACGCCTCCACAAGACCGTGGGGTAAATCACGAATAAAACCTACAGTGTCTGAAACGGACACGCTTTGCCCTGCACCGCTTAAGTACATCTGCCGCGTCGTGGTATCCAAAGTAGCAAACAATTGGTCTGCGACAAACGTTTGTGCTTTAACCAAGGCGTTGAACAGAGACGATTTGCCAGCGTTGGTATAGCCAACCAGAGACATCTTGAAAGCACCCACACGGTCGCGTTGACGGCGCTGGGTTTGACGTTGGCGTTTAACTTTGGTGAGCTTGTCGCGCGTTCGTTTCACGCTGTCGCTGATCATGCGCTTGTCGAGTTCAATTTGACGCTCGCCAGGACCCCCCCGTTGGCCAGCGCCACCGCGTTGACGCTCCAAATGAGACCAGCGTCTAACCAAGCGGGTGCTCAGGTATTGCAAGCGGGCAAGTTCAACTTGTAATTTACCTTCGAAACTACGCGCACGCTGGCCAAAAATTTCCAATACCAACAGTATGCGGTCGTTCACCGCCATGCCCAGTTCGCGCTCTAAGTTGCGTTGCTGCGCAGGACTTAGAGCTTGATCAAATAAAATTTCGGTGGCGCCGGTAACCTCAGCCAGTTGTTTGATTTCTTGCGCTTTACCAGACCCAACGAACAGCGCCGCGTCTGGGGCTTTGCGCTTGCATGTGACGCGGTCAGCAACGATATAACCAGCTGATTCGGCTAGCAAACCTAACTCTAGCAGCGCTGCATCAAAATTAGGTTCGCCAAAATCCACACTGACCAGAATGACCTTAGGAAGTGAGTTTTCGTTCACTTTTGACGCGCTTACGCCGCGCCGCCTGACTCGTCCTCGCCCGTAGCAGCGAACTGAACTGGCCGTCCGGGTACTATGGTTGAGATGGCATGTTTGTAAACCATTTGTGTAACCGTGTTGCGCAACAGCACAACATACTGGTCAAACGACTCGATTTGGCCTTGTAGCTTGATGCCGTTGACCAAGTAAATAGAGACTGGCACATGCTCACGACGCAGCTGGTTTAAAAATGGATCTTGCAAGAGTTGGCCTTTGTTATTGCTCACGATATGTTCCGTGTCGGAGAGAATTATAGAAAATTAACGATACCACAAGGTACCAATTGCACATGAGGTCTGGGTATAAGAATTCAAGCGCAGCGGGCTAACTCTTGCCCGAGTAGGGGTTGTCTGACGTTTTCATTTCAACCCGCAATGGCGTACCCGTTAGGTCAAAAGCCTGCCGAATGCGTCCTTCTAGGTAGCGTTTGTAAGCTTCCGTCACGTGTTCAAGTGAGTTGCCATGAACAACAACTACGGGAGGATTCATACCACCTTGGTGTGCATACCGCATTTTGGGACGGAATATGCCGCTGCGCTTTGGCTGCTGAAATTGCACAGCTTCTTCTAATATCCGCGTCAGCTGTGGGGTTGGCATTTTTCTTGTTGCAGAGGTATGGGCCTGGGCAATCGCCTTCCACACCGGGCCAAGACCTTGGCGCTTGATGGCAGACATGGTGAACACCGATGCAAACTTCAAAAAAGGCAGACGCTGCTCCACCGACCGCATCACCAACTCACGCTGGTACTGGTCGACTGCATCCCACTTGTTGATGGCAACGACAACAGCGCGTCCGCTTTCAACGATGAATCCCGCAATGTGCGCGTCTTGGTCGGTTACACCTTGCATGGCATCAATCAGCAGCACCACCACATTGGCGCTTTCAATAGCCTGTAAGGTTTTAACCACTGAGAACTTCTCAATAGCCTCAAATACTTTGCCACGTCGGCGCAAGCCTGCTGTATCTATAAGTTCGTACTTCTGCTCGTCTTTAACAAACGGCACTGTAATGGCGTCCCGCGTGGTGCCAGGCATGTCAAAAGCAACCAAGCGCTCCTCGCCCAACCAGACATTGATCAAGGTCGACTTGCCTACGTTTGGCCGCCCTGCCACGGCCAACCGAATGGTGGTGTTGTCCGCTGGCGCTTCGTCTTCTGCAAACTCTGGCAAGTTCAAAGCTTCAAATGCCAAATCCATCAAACTGCGAACGCCTTGACCGTGAGCCGCTGATACAGCCAAGACCTCACCCAAGCCCAAGAAAATCACACTTTATCTCTGAAG
>CALBWZ010000244.1 GCA_937893415.1 uncultured Comamonadaceae bacterium
CTAGAGCGCGAACCCCTGGTCATGCCCTCACGCTTGCCCAATTTATTGGTCAACGGGTCAGCTGGTATTGCGGTGGGTATGGCTACCAACATTCCGCCGCACAATTTAAACGAAGTTGTTGACGCTTGTATGCACATGTTGCACAACCCAGAAGCGACGGTTGAAGACTTAATAGAGATCATCCCAGCGCCCGACTTTCCAACAGCCGGCATTATCCACGGCATCAGCGGCGTTAAAGAAGGCTACCGCACTGGACGCGGCAAGGTGATCATGCGTGCACGCTGCCATTTCGAAGACATTGACAAAGGCCAGCGTGAATCCATCATTGTTGACGAGCTGCCTTACCAGGTCAACAAAAAAACCTTGCTCGAGCGCATTGCAGAGCTGGTCACAGAAAAGAAGATAGAAGGCATCAGCCACATTCAAGACGAGTCAGACAAGTCTGGCATGCGTGTGGTGATTGAGCTGAAGCGCGGCGAGGTACCCGAAGTGGTACTCAACAACTTGTACAAGCAAACACAACTGCAAGACACCTTCGGCATCAATATGGTGGCTTTGGTGAATGGCCAGCCTAAGCTGTGCAACCTCAAAGACCTCATTGTTATCTTTTTGCAGCACCGCCGCGAAGTGGTGACGCGCCGCACTGTGTTCACGCTGCGCAAAGCGCGCGAACGTGGCCACGTGCTGGAGGGTTTGGCCGTTGCACTGGCCAACATCGATGAATTTATTGCCATTATTCGCAACGCGCCCACACCGCCTGTGGCCAAAGCAGAGCTGTTGACACGCTCATGGGACAGCAAACTGGTTCGCGAGATGCTGACGCGTTCGCGCGCTGACGGTGTTACCGTGAATGCAGACGACTACCGCCCAGATGGTGTTGACCGCAACGTTGGCATGGGTGCTGACGGTCTGTACCGGTTGTCTGAAACGCAAGCGCAAGAAATTTTGCAAATGCGCTTGCAGCGCTTGACAGGCCTTGAGCAAGACAAAATTGTCAGCGAGTACAAGGGCGTTATTGCCGAAATTGACGATTTATTGGATATCTTGTCCAAGCCCAACCGTGTCAGCACCATCGTGGGCGAAGAACTAACGGCCATCAAAACAGAATTTGGCCAAACCAAAATTGGTGCACGCCGCTCTGAGATTGAGTACAACGCCCTAGAGTTGGCCACTGAAGACCTGATCACGCCAGAGAACATGGTGGTCACGTTGTCACACACTGGCTACATCAAGAGCCAGCCCCTGTCTGAGTACCGCGCGCAAAAACGTGGTGGGCGCGGGAAAATGGCGGCTGCCACCAAAGTGGACGACTGGATAGACCAGCTCTTTATAGCCAACACCCACGACTACATTTTGTGCTTCTCCAACCGCGGCCGTGTTTACTGGCTCAAGGTGTGGGAAGTGCCTTCGGGCTCACGCAACTCACGTGGCCGCCCCATTGTCAACATGTTCCCGTTGCAAGAAGGCGAGAAGATCAACGTGGTGCTGCCGCTGACCGGCGACAACCGCAGCTTCCCAGAAAACAACTTTGTATTTATGGCTACCAGCATGGGCACGGTCAAAAAAACCGCTCTCACTGACTTTTCTAACCCGCGCAAGGCCGGTATTATTGCTGTGGCCTTGGACGACAACGACTACCTAATTGGCGCAGCCCTTACCAAAGGCAACCACGACGTCATGCTGTTCTCAGACGGCGGCAAGGCCGTGCGCTTTGATGAAAACGATGTCAGGCCAATGGGACGTAACGCGCGCGGTGTGCGCGGTATGAACCTTGAGGAATCGCAAAATGTCATCGCTATGTTGGTCTCACCGAGTGACGTAACCCAAGTTGACAGCGAAGGCGGTGCGTACCCCACCAGCGTGCTCACAGCCACAGAAAACGGCTACGGTAAGCGCACGCCCATTGAGGAATACACCCGCCATGGGCGTGGCACAAAAGGCATGATTGCGATCCAGCAAAGCGGACGCAACGGCAAAGTGGTTGCTGCAACGCTGGTGCACACCGAAGACGAGATCATGCTCATCACCGACACAGGCGTGCTGGTGCGGACGCGCGTGGCCGAGGTGCGTGAAATGGGCAGGGCCACACAAGGCGTCACCCTGATTGCACTAGACGAGGGCAGCCAGCTGTCTGGCATGCAACGCATCGCCGAGCGCGACATAGAGGCTGCCGTCGAAGAAGGTATCGATGGCGACATAGACGCTGACACCACGACTGACACACAGGTTGATGTGGATGCCGCCACCGATGCGCCTGACCAGGCCACTGACAGCGACGAAACCCCTACGGAGTAACACGCCTTGAGCAACCAGCGCCCTTTCAATTTCTCAGCTGGTCCAGCCACTATGCCCTTAGAGGTGCTGTTGCGCGCTGGCAGTGATGTTGCCAATTGGCACGGCACAGGCATGGGCGTCATGGAGATGAGCCACCGCGGTGCGGCATTTGGAGACATCTTAGAACGCACATTGGCTGATGTACGAGAGGTGCTGGGCGTGCCCGCCAACTTTGACATTTTGTTCATGCAAGGTGGGGGTTTGGCGCACAACGCCATCGCGCCCATGAACTTACTGGGCAAGCCAAAAGCGATCGGCGCACCCAAAGCTGACTTCGTGGTCTCAGGCAGCTGGAGCCACAAATCAAGTGTTGAAGCCCAACGCTATGGCGATGTCCATGTCGCGTTTAACGGCAAGTCAACACAGTTCAAAACTGTTGCTGACGCAACAGAATGGCAGCTGCGCCAGCACACTGACTACGTTCACCTGTGCAGCAACGAGACCATTGACGGCGTTGAGTTTTCAACCCTACCTGACTTAAGCGCATTGGGTATTGACGCACCGCTGGTGGTTGACTGCTCAAGCCACATCGCGTCACGCAGCATCGAGTGGCACAAAATTGGCCTGGCATTTGCTGGCGCACAAAAGAACTTAGGCCCAGCTGGCGTGACATTGGCCTTTGTGCGCCAAGACCTCACTGAGCGGGCCATGGCGATTTGTCCATCGGCTTTCGAGTACAAGACCATTGCGGCCAACAACTCCATGTTCAACACCCCACCGACCAACGCCATCTACATCGTGGGGTTGGTGTTTGAGTGGCTAAAGAGCCAAGGCGGCTTGGCCGCCATTGAAGCCAACAACTTGCTCAAAGCCAACACGCTGTACCAAGCCATTGATGGCTCATCTTTTTACAGCAACGACATCGATGTGGCTTGGCGCTCGCGCATGAATGTGCCATTTAAATTGGCCAATGAGGCGTTGAATGATGCGTTTTTAGCGCAAGCAAAAACAGCTGGGTTATTGCAACTTAAAGGCCACAAGTCAGTTGGCGGCATGCGCGCCAGCATATACAACGCCATGCCGGTAGCAGGCGTTCAAGCCTTGGTGGCGTTTATGCAGCAATTCGAACAACAACACGCCTGACACACGCACATGAAAACCTTGCCTGAATTGCGCGCATCCATTGACGCCTTAGACCAACAAATTTTGGCCCTGCTCAATGCCCGTGCTCAGTGTGCGCATGAAGTGGGTGAACTCAAAAAACTAGATGGCTCTGCCGTGTTTCGCCCTGACCGCGAAGCGCAAGTCATCAAACATTTGCAAGACACCAATACAGGTCTCATCAAGTCTGAAAGCATTGGTCACATTTGGCGCGAAGTGATGTCGGCTTGTCGCGCGCTAGAGGCGCCGCAAAGAATTGCATTTTTAGGACCCATTGGCACTTTCAGCCAACAGGCCGCTTTGTCATTTTTTGGCACCAGCATTAACGAATTACCTTGCGCCTCCATAGACGAGGTGTTTCGTGCCACTGCCGCTGGCACAGCAGACTTTGGCGTGGTGCCGATTGAAAACTCAACTGAAGGCGTGGTCACCCGCTCACTGGACTTGCTGTTGCATTCGCCTGCGCACATTATTGGTGAAACCTCTTTGTTGGTCAGACACCATTTGCTGCGCAGTGACAACCACAGAGACGGCATAGACGTGGTGCTGGCCCACCCGCAAGCCTTGGCACAGTGCCAAGACTGGCTCACCAAGCACCTGCCCAACGTTGAACGCCGCGCTGTTGCCAGCAACGCAGAAGGCGCGCGCTTGGCTAAAGACAACCCAAGCTGGGCTGCCATTGCCAGCGAACGCGCAGCCAGCCAATACGGCTTACACATTGCGGCACACGCCATACAAGACGACGCGCACAACCGCACACGGTTTGCCGTCATTTGCTTGCCCACGACCTTAGAGGCCCCCGCTGCCTCTGGCAGCGACTGCACCAGCTTGGCGGTGTCTGTTACCAACCGCCCTGGCGCGCTGCATGACCTGCTGGTGCCGCTCAAGCAACACGGTGTCTCCATGACACGGTTCGAGTCGCGCCCTGCACGCCAAGGTCAGTGGGAGTACACCTTCTTCATCGATTTGGTGGGCCACCCTTCAGAGCCGCGCATGCATCAAGCCCTAGAGGCTTTGAAGTCCTTGTGCGCGTTTTACAAAGTGTTGGGCACCTACCCTGGCGCGGATGCATGAGGCCTGTGTCATGAAGCTAGCGGACATCCGCTCACTGACTGTCATTGGCTGTGGCCTTATAGGCGGCTCGTTCGCACTGGCACTCAAAGCAGTGATGCCACACTTGGTCGTAACTGGTGTTGGTAGACAGCTAAGCAGCTTGCAAACTGCCAAGACCATGGGCGTGATTGACCACGCCAGCACGGACATGGCGGCCAGCGCTGCCAACGCCGATGTGGTCCTGCTGGGTGTTCCTGTTGGTGCCATACACAGCACGTTACAACACATTGCACCTCACTTAAAAGAAGGTGCTTTGGTGATGGATGTGGGCTCTACCAAGGCTGATATTGTGGCCATGGCACACGCCACATTGGGCAAGCATTTGCCCAACTTTGTAGCGGCCCACCCCATAGCCGGCAAAGAGTGCTCGGGCGTGGCACATGCAACTGCCGCGCTGTATAACAACCACCGCGTGATACTGACACCCACTGCGGTCACACACGCAGCAGCTCTCGAGCGCGCACATGCATTGTGGGCAGCCTGCGGCGCCAATGTACACACCATGGATGCGACTGAGCACGACCGCGTGTTTGCAGCTGTCAGCCATTTGCCGCACCTCTTGGCGTTTGCGTATATGAATGGTGTGGCTGACGACCAAACCCTTGCTTTGGCAGGCCCTGGTTTTAGAGACTTCACGCGCATAGCCGCCAGCAGCCCAGATGTGTGGCGCGATATTTTTGTTGCCAACCGTGAACCGTTGTTGGCGCAGTTGGCGCAATTTGAAATGGCGCTGGCGCATTTGAAATCCTTGGTACAAGTCCAGGTGAGCAATGCAAGCGATGGCAACCAAGCTGACCACAACCACCAAGCCCTGTACGACAACATCGCTCAGGCCAGCGCCAGGCGGACAAACTGGCAACCCAACAATTCTGACTAAAGCGCACCGTTAGCCTGGTTATTCCATTTATTAGGCTGGAGACCGTGCAGCTGCTTTTTTTGCCTCTTTAACCACCACAACATGTTCAACACCGCTTTTTTAGACCTTCCTCCTCTGGCCAGCGCAGGCGGCACCGTTCAACTGCCGGGCTCAAAAAGTATCTCTAACCGCGTGTTGCTGTTGGCCGCCTTAAGCCAAGGCCATACCGATATATATGACTTGCTGGCCTCAGACGACACCCACGTCATGCTCGAGGCTTTAAAGACTTTAGGCTGCAGCGTTGAGTACGTGTCTGCCAACCATGTGCGCATTGGCGGCATGGCGGGCAAACTCATCACCAAAGAAGCCAAGCTGTTTTTAGGCAATGCCGGTACCGCCATTCGACCGCTGTGTGCCGCACTCACGGTGCTGGCCACCACACAGGGTGCCAGCTTTGAGTTGTCTGGCGTGGCGCGCATGCACGAGCGCCCCATTGGTGACTTGGTCAACGCTTTACGCGCTATTGGCGGTGTGGTCACTGACCTTGGCAAGCCGGGCTTTCCCCCACTGCAACTGGGTGACGGTGCGCCACACACCCTTGATTTGTCCAAGCCCATTCAGGTACGTGGCGATGTGTCCAGCCAATTTCTAACGGCCTTGCTGATGGCACTGCCGCTGGTGGCCGAGCAAGATACCGTGATTGAGGTGGTGGGCGAGCTTATTTCCAAACCGTACATTGACATTACTGTCCAGTTGCTGGCGCGCTTTGGCGTGAACGTGCAGCGCGATGGGTGGCAACGTTTCACCATTCAAGCGGGCGCACGCTACCAGTCACCGGGCAGCATGTATGTTGAAGCCGATGCGTCATCGGCCAGCTACTTCATTGCCTTGGGAGCCATTGCACCCAGCGATCAAGGCATCACAGTTCAAGGTGTTGGACTGGACTCCATACAAGGTGACATTCGTTTTGTTGAGGCCGCGCAAGCCATGGGCGCACAGGTCAGCGGCAGCGCCAACGGGCTACACATTCAACGCGGCGCATGGCCACTGATCGCCATAGACCTTGATTGCAACCACATACCCGACGCGGCCATGACCTTGGCCGTCATGGCCTTGTACGCGCAAGGCACGACCACACTGCGCAACATCGCCAGCTGGCGAGTCAAAGAAACCGACCGCCTGCATGCCATGTCTGCCGAGCTGCGTAAACTGGGTGCGACCATTGACGAGGGCGATGACTACATCAGCATCACGCCACCGGCCTCCACCGATGCGTGGACCACTGCGCCTATTGCGACGTATGACGACCACCGCATGGCCATGTGCTTGTCGCTGGCGGCGTTCAACCCCAAGCAATTGTCCACACGCATCAACGAGCCATACTGTGTGGCTAAAACCTTTCCCGGTTACTTTGAGGCCTTGTTTGCCTTGAGCACCCCAGTGGCTGGTCGGGTGCCGGTTATTTGCATCGACGGCCCCACCGCTTCCGGCAAGGGCACCCTGTCGCAATTGGTGGCAAAAGCCTTGGGCTATGCATGGCTAGACTCTGGCGCGCTGTACCGCTTGGTAGGCGTGGCGGCAGACCTAGCCCAACTGTCAACCAGCCCAGAAGCATTGGCGCAACCTGCGCATGCCCAAGCCGTTGGCACGCTGGCAGCGGCCATGCAAGTGCGGTTTGATGCTCACGCTGTTTACCTTGACGGCGCCGATGTGAGCGAGGCCATCCGCACAGAAGCAGCAGGTATGACCGCTTCGCGCGTATCGGCGTTACAGCCAGTGCGAGACGCCCTCACGGCCCTGCAACACGGCTTTGCCAAGGCCCCTGGTTTGGTTGCCGATGGGCGCGACATGGGCACAGTTATCTTTCCAAATGCCCCATTGAAGGTGTTTTTAACCGCAAGCGCCGAACAAAGGGCAGAACGCCGTTACAAACAATTGATTTCTATAGGTAATTCTGCTAATATCGACATCCTTTTGACAGATTTAAAAGAACGTGATGCGCGCGATATGATCCGCACGCATGCGCCTTTGAAACCTGCCGAAGATGCCCTGCTTCTGGACAACACTGGTGTGACTATCGAGCAATCGGTTCTACAAGTGCTGGCATGGTGGCAAGGCAAGCAAGTGTCGTAAGTGGTTTTACCTCCACAAGCCATGCTTTTTTCAAGCCCCTATTCGTGCGATCTGTACCCACTGTGGTGCACCGCGAAGCAGGATACTTAACTTAACCCCGCAGCTTTGCTGCAATAAAACGCTGTCATTTTTCACCACTGACGCACGTTTGCGTGCCAATCATTGCTGTGCTGATGCAGTTTAGGAAACTTAATGTCTGAATCTTTTGCCGCCCTATTTGAAGAGTCATTGCAACGTGCTGAAATGCGTGTTGGCGAGGTGATCTCTGCCGAAGTCGTACGCATTGATCACAACCACGTGGTTGTGAATGCTGGCTTGAAGTCTGAGGCATACGTGCCCCTAGAAGAATTTAAAAATGACTTGGGCGAACTTGAAGTTCAAGTCGGTGATTTTGTCTCTGTAGCTATCGATGCTGTTGAAAACGGCTACGGCGACACACTGCTGTCACGTGACAAGGCCAAGCGTTTGGCCTCGTGGATGTCTTTGGAAAAAGCGTTGGAGTCTGGCGAATTTGTCACCGGCACCACCACTGGCAAAGTCAAAGGCGGCCTGACCGTGTTGGTCAACGGCATCCGCGCATTTTTGCCAGGTTCTTTGGTCGACATGCGTCCCACCAAAGACCTCACGCCTTACGAAAACAAGACCTTGGAATTCAAGGTTATCAAGCTCGATCGCAAGCGCAACAACGTTGTGTTGTCGCGTCGTGCTGTGGTCGAAGTCAGCATGGGCGAAGAGCGCGCCAAGCTGATGGAAACCTTGAAAGAAGGCGTTATCGTTACCGGTATTGTTAAAAACATCACCGAATACGGCGCGTTCGTAGACTTGGGCGGCATCGACGGTTTGCTGCACATCACCGATATGGCATGGCGTCGTGTGCGCCACCCAAGCGAAGTGGTGCAAGCTGGACAAGAAATTTCTGCAAAAGTGTTGAAGTTCGATGCTGAAAAGCACCGCGTTTCATTGGGCTTGAAGCAAATGGGTGATGACCCATGGATGGGCGTTGCTCGCCGCTACCCACAAAGCACCCGCTTGTTTGGCAAGGTCACCAACATTGCCGATTACGGCGCGTTTGTGGAACTCGAGCCAGGAATCGAAGGTTTGGTACACGTGTCCGAAATGGATTGGACCAACAAAAACGTTGCCCCATCTAAGATTGTTGCCTTGGGTGACGAAGTCGAAGTCATGGTTCTTGACATCGATGAAGACAAGCGCCGCATCAGCCTGGGTATGAAGCAATGCCGTGCCAACCCGTGGGAAGATTTCGCCACCACCGTTAAGCGCGGTGACCGCGTCAAGGGCCCGATCAAGTCCATCACCGACTTCGGTGTGTTCTTGGGCTTGGCCTCAGGTATCGACGGTTTGGTTCACCTGTCTGACCTGTCATGGACAGAGCCAGGCGAAGCGGCTGTTCGCAACTTCAAGAAGGGTCAAGAAGTTGAAGCCGTTGTGTTGGCCATTGACGTTGAGCGCGAGCGTATCAGCTTAGGTATCAAGCAACTCGACGACGACAGTTTCACAACCTTCACATCTGTGAACGACAAGGGTCAAATCGTTACCGGTAAGGTCAAAACGGTTGACGCCAAAGGCGCAGAGATTGACTTGGGTGACGACTTGGTGGGCTACTTGCGCGCCAGCGAAATCAGCGCTGATCGCGTTGAAGACGCGCGCACCATGCTCAAAGAAGGTGACGAAATCACGGCTGTGGTGGTTAACGTGGATCGCAAGACCCGCAACATCCAGTTGTCGATTCGCGCCAAAGACCAAGCTGACCAGCAAGAAGCCATGAGCACCCTGACACAGCAGTCTTCTGCTGGTGCAGGCACCACCAGTTTGGGCGCTTTGTTGCGAGCCAAGTTGGACGGTGGCGACAACAGCTAATCGCGTCAGCGACTGAGCTACGAAGCCCGCGAAGTCTGACGCACCAGCGCCAACCTCGCGGGCTTTTTTGTCACCTTGTTGTTTCAAGCCCCCATAAAAAATATAAGACCAGAGCAACCTTTTATGACACGCAGCGATTTGGTTGATGCACTGGCTGAACGTTTCAGCCAACTGGCTCATCGTGATGCCGAACAGGCCGTACGCACCATGCTAGATGCCATGGGCGAAGCCATGGTGAAAGGCCACCGCATTGAAATACGTGGTTTTGGCAGCTTTACTGTCAACCACAGACCGGCGCGCATTGGACGCAATCCACGCTCAGGTGAGCGTGTTGATATTCCCGAAAAGCGCGTCCCCCACTTTAAACCAGGCAAAGGCTTGCGCGTGGCTGTCGATATACCCGCTCAAGACAGTCCTTAAAACACCCCACCCAACACACGTTCGTTGGGGTCAGACACGCCTAGAATAGAATACTAAAGTATCTAGTAGTGTTTGCTAATATGGCATTGCCACAGCACGCCCCTTTTACTGGAAGCTCATATGAGAATTATTTTTTGGTTTGTCCGCATTGCTGTGTTTTTAGTTGTGCTGGCTTTTGCCCTGAACAACCAACACGTGGTCAATCTGTTCTTGCTCCCGGGTTCTACTTTACAAACACCTCTGGTGTGGGCCATCGCATGTGCTTTTGTACTTGGAACACTATTTGGCGTGCTGGCGATGCTGCCGCTGTGGCTCCGTGCGCGCAAACTGGCCAAGCAGCAAATCAAGCTTCATGCCACATCGCTGGACCAATCTACGGCCCCCTCTGGCAACAACAGCAAAGCTTCAGACGCCAAAGCTTTAACCAAACCAAACAACGCACTACGGGGCAGCAACAGCGATGAACTGGGCGTTTGATGCCACCACACTGCTGTGGGCTTTGCCGCTCACATTCACCTGTGGCTGGCTGGCATCCCGTTTGGATGTGAGGCAATGGCGCAGGTCTGAGCAGCGGGCCCCAAAAGCCTATTTCAGAGGGCTCAATTTTCTGCTGAACGAGC
>CALBWZ010000245.1 GCA_937893415.1 uncultured Comamonadaceae bacterium
ATCATCGACATGGTCGTGGCGTCGGTCCTGATGTCCATGGGCATGATGATGCTGTCGCCAATGATGATTTCCATGCCGTTCAAGCTTATGCTGTTTGTGCTGGTTGACGGCTGGTCACTCATCATGGGTTCGTTGGCTTCTAGTTTCGCAATGCCTTAGGCGTGACGCCGCTGGCACCTACTGTTTAAGGTTTACGTATATGGATACCGCAACTGTTGTTGACTTAGGGCGCTATGCGTTGTGGATGACTGCGTTGATCTCAGCGCCGCTCCTGGGTACAGCGTTAGGCGTGGGCTTGATCATTGGTATTTTGCAAGCAGCCACGTCTATCAACGAGATGACGCTGAGCTTTATTCCCAAATTGGTGGCGTTGGGCTTGGCAATGGCCTTGTTTGGCGGCTGGCAAATCAATACATTGGTGGAATTTACCCGGGTTATTTTTCAGCGTATTCCAACGCTGTTTCTATAGTCGCTAGCAGCCCGAGTTGTTGTGAACCTACTCGCCGCCGACATCATTGAGCGCTTTTACAGTTTTCTGTGGCCTATGCTGCGGGTTTCAGCGTTGCTGATGACAGCACCCTTGTTTTCACAAAATGCGGTCAATGTACGCATCCGTGTCTTGTTGGGTTTGACGCTCACGTGGATGATTTATCCCTTGCACGACTGGCCCATCTTAGACCCAGTGTCTGGTGCTGGCTTGTTGGAAGTGTTCAACCAAATTTTCATTGGCGTTTCTATGGGGTTGGTGCTGCAAATTGTGGTGGCGGCCATGGTGGTGGCGGGTCAAAGTATCTCGGCCTCAATGGGTTTGTCCATGGCCAACATGATGGACCCCAACGTTGGTAACGTCCCAGTCATAGCCCAACTGCTACTCATCATGTCAACGCTTATCTTTGTCGGCAGCGGTGGGCATGCGATTCTGATGGGGCTGGTGCTTGAAAGTTTTCACGTATTGCCCATTGGTGAAAGCTTGTTAGATCAAAATCACTGGGGCAGGATGGTCACTTGGAGTTCCATGATGTTTGTGGGCGCTGTCCTGATGGCCTTGCCCGTCATGGTGACCCTGTTGTTCATCAACATAGGTTTGGGTGTCGTCACCAAGGCCGCACCAAGTTTGAATATTTTTGCTGTCGGCTTTCCCGCCATGGTGTTGGCTGGGTTGATTATTCTAGTGTTGTCAATGGGCAGCATAGGCGGGCGCATGGAGTGGCTGTGGATGCAGTCGTTTGTCATGTTGCGCGACTGGGCTGGACCCGGTTAGACCAAAGGTAATGCATGTCTGAAGACACCGGCGCAGAAAAAACGGAAGAACCCACCGCGCGCAAACTTCAAAAAGGGCGTGACGATGGCCAAGTTGCGCGCTCCACAGAGATGCCAGGCGCCACCGTTATGATTGGTGCTGTTGCCCTCATGGTGTTGACCGGCGGCGCGCTCATTACCAAATTAATAGCGGTGTTTAAAGCGGGCTTTATATTTGACCGCACAACGCTGTTGTCGCCTGATTTGTTGCCGCTCACTTTTGGCACACAAGCCATTAATGCATTTGTAGTGGTCATTCCCGTGTTTATCGCCACCATCGTGCTGGCTATTTTGGCTTCAGGCGCGACAGGTGGTTACCTGTTCTCACTCAAGTCCATAGCGCCAAAGGCTAGCAAAATTAATCCCCTTGAAGGTTTCAAACGGATGTTTGGCACCAAGGCCTTGGTAGAGTTGGTCAAGGCTGTGCTGAAGTTTTCGCTGGTCACTGGTGTTCTGATCCTGATGATCAATCTCAACCTTGAGGCGTTGGTCCAAATTGGCCGCATGCCGCTAGAGCCCGCCCTGCAAAGTGCTGGCGATTTAATTGCCCAGTCTGCGCTGTTTGTGACGTTGTCGCTGGTGGTCATCGCTGCCATTGATGTGCCATGGCAAAAGTACGAATTCAACAAGCGCATGAAAATGACCAAGCAAGAGGTCAAGGACGAGTACAAAGACATAGAAGGCCGCCCTGAAGTGAAGGCTCAAATCCGCAGGCGGCAGCGTGAAATGTCTGACCAACGCATGATGCAAAATGTGAAGGACGCCGATGTGGTCATTACCAACCCAGAGCACTTCGCAGTGGCCTTGTCTTACGACCCAACTGGGGATGGTGCGCCAACGGTGGTTGCCAAGGGCGCTGACCTAATGGCCGCTGGTATTCGGGAAGAAGCCAAGGCCCATGGCGTGTACATATTTGAAGCGCCACCTTTGGCCAGGGCACTGTTTTTTACCACCGAGGTCGACCAAACTGTGCCTGAGGACTTGTATGTGGCGGTTGCGCAAGTGATTGCTTACGTCTTCAGTTTAGACAGCATTCGTCCGGGACAGCAGGGCATGCAAAAACCCAAGCCACTTGTACCGAGTGGCATGGCCTTCGACGCATCGGGTAAATTGCAATGACACAGACACCTCACAAGCGCTGACTGTTAAAAGTCAGCCAGCATGCACATATGACAGACTCAGTAAGCCCTCAATTCGGCGACGACGACTTATTCTT
Organism: uncultured Comamonadaceae bacterium; assembly: GCA_937893415.1. Classification (GTDB taxonomy): domain Bacteria; phylum Pseudomonadota; class Gammaproteobacteria; order Burkholderiales; family Burkholderiaceae_C; genus RS62. Next base: position 2,516 of record CALBWZ010000245.1, read on the forward strand.
GCGCGATGCCGACCGCGACCGCATGGCCTTGGCCTTTGGCGCATTGTTGGGCAAGCGCCAAAGTCTGATGCTGGCCAGTGACAGCGATGTGTTGCTGGAGCATTACGGCAAAATTTTGGTGCAACAACTGCGTCGCCATGAAGGCGTGCATGTTGAGGTGTACTTTCCCAGCAGCTCTGAAGCGCTTATCCAGCGCTTTAACGATGTGTTGGCGCCTATGTCGCTAGACGACGCTGTCTCTACGCAAGGACCTAGTTTGCCAGCGCGTATTTTGGTATTGCACGATGCCCGCTCCGTGCAGACCTCACAGCTAGAGTTGTTGGCCAGATTGGTCAACGATTTTCCTGGTGCCAATGTGCGGGTGGTGCTGCTGGTCAACACCACCAGCAAGTTGGAAAAAGACCTGTCCGTATTTGGCAAGCGCATGTCGCGCTGGACAGTAGAGGCTTTAGACGCCGACGCTGGGCAGGTGTTTTTAAGCAAGTCCACGCTGGCGGGCTTAGAGCATCCTGCCGCGGTGTTGCTAGAGCGACTGGGCCTGATAGGCCAACACGACGAGTTAGGTCTGGACGATAACGCCCACTTGGATTTGGCAGAGCGCGACCCCGTGGCGGAGCAAGCGCTCCTAGACGCAGTGGCCCAGCACAGCCAGTCTGGTGGCAGCAATGCAGACGATACGGACCAGCCACGGCGTGGGGGCAGTGTCAAATGGTGGCTGCTGGGCAGCGCCACAGTGCTGCTGCTGTCGGTGGCTGCCGTGTTGACGCTGTCTTCTAAATACCGCGAGGCATCCACACAGGCCATGCAAGCATGGCTACAGAAAATTGACGCTTCAGTCGGTGCTGGCGCTGGCGAAGAGCGCGAGCCCCCGGTTGATGCCACACCATCTGAAATTGACGCCAACCAACTTGTGGCGCAAGACGCTGACCCACAGACCCCAGCGCTGGTGGTGCTGCCTGCGCCAGACACACAAGCAATCACCTCTCGCATAGCCGGGGCGCTTAAAGCCGATACACAAGAGCAACCAGGTGGTGGCAATTCTGAGGCTGAATCTGCAATACCGTCACCGCTGTTGACGCTTGACCCGGTGTGGAAAGGAGTGCGTACAGATTTACAAATTGAGCGTGTGTTGCAAAGCTTGCAACCCGACGGTGCGCAGGCGGTGTCATCAAGGCTGTTAGCCGCACCGGTATTGCCTGAAACGCCGACTCAGCCGCTTGAGCCGTTGGGCCCTAACGCCATGCCAGACGTTAAAGATGGCCCTGCGCTCGGGACCACACCCGCGGCCGCTGCTTCTATCCAAGTTGTGGCAGATACCAAGTTGCCCGGTGGCAATGCTTGGGTGCAAAGCCTTCCCCCGGGGGCGTGGGTGATTCAGTATGTATCGGTTGGCAACGAGGCGAAAGCCCGCCAGTGGATAGCCGGTAGACCGCAACTTACAGACCTGTATGCGGTGGCCGTGTTGAAGCGCAGCAACAAAGAACGCCACGTAGTCGTGTTGAAAGGGCCATTCGTCAACAGGGCAAGCGCACAAGCTTTTGCAACTTCTGCCGACTCTATCAAAGAGCATTGGGTTCGTTCGGCTAGATCTGTTCGTGCCGACATGGTTACCCCTTAACTAGTCCAAGAACGCGTCCACCAAACATGGCTACAAAACCTTCCATTATTGCGAGTCAATCACCACACGCAGTGAGCTTAGACGGCACTGGCAAGTCTGCGGCCCGCGCAACGGGCAAAGCGCCCGACGGTATGGCGCGTGATGTAGGGGCGTCAAATACAGCCGTGCCAGCGGTAAAGTCACCCCATGCGGGGCCTATGGTGGTTCGCCCAGCGGCGCTTTTAAAAGTCAGTGCGCCACCGCCAGCAGTGCTAGCCGCCATAGCGAAGGCCACATTGTTTGAGACCTCAGCGTTGGTGCCGCCAAGCGGCGAGCGATCAACCCAACGTATGGACTTTAAGGTGCGATTAGAGCGACTTAAAGAGGTCAACAAACAATTAAAAGTGCAGATCAAACCCTTGGATCGACAACACACATTACCCAGCGATCCGTCGCTAAACGCACAACACCGTATCAAGGCCACGCTGGCTAGGAGAGAGAGACCATGAGCGACGACGACAAGCAAGCAAGCCAAGCTTTTGAAGCACAGCCAACCGTACCGGAATTAGAGGCCTCTGACCTGGCGGACGCTGAGAACTTAATTGCCCAGGCCGCTGCCACCGCTCCTGTTGACGTAGTTGGCGATGCGGTGTTTAACAAAGCACCGCCAGAGGACACCAAGCTGGATGACAACCAAAGCCTCGACCCTGGCAATATCAGTCACGTTCAGCGCAAAAGAAACCCAATCATTGACGAGCAAGAAGTGCTAGACGAGGCGAATGAGCTTGAGCCTGAAGAAACCTTAAGTGTGGGCTTGACCCAAGAGGTACAAGACCACCTTGACGCACTGAGCGCCGTCGTGCTTGACTCCGGAGACGTTGCTGCACGCTCAGCCACTGTGGCAACAGGGTTGGCTGGGGAACTACGCGCTGCCACGCAATTGGTTGACGTTGCGTTGGTGAAAGCCGCACTGACCAGCAAAATAGTGCTGGGTGTGAGTACCAGTTTGTTATTGGTCGCCACGGGTGTTTTTTTTGCAATGTCGGCATCATTGCAAAGTCGTATGGACCAAGCTGACAATATGCTGTTGGCCGTCGCCAAACGGGTGGTTGAGTTGAATGCGGGTATTGAAGGTATCAATGCCATGACCCGTTCGTTGGCTCAATCCGGAGAGCAAAACGCTGCTTTGTTGCAAGCACAAACGCAGTTGGAAGCGAGCGTAAAAACCGCATTGGGTGAGTCCAACGCACTGGTCACTAATTTGCCCAAAGAGGCTGCCAAGTCGATTGAAGCCGGTAACCAGTCGCTCGTCAAGCAGGTCGGCGCACTGGATGGTCAACTTAAGCGCCAAGCTGGTGCTTTGGAGTCTTTGGGCACTGAAGTCAAATCGCTCAAAGGCGCAGTGGGCCAGGTGGAGCCGCTCAAGCGCGATGTCCAAGCCCTCATCACGTTGCAAAAGCAGCGTTACCTAGAGGCACTGCGCCAACAAAGCGCGGGCAACAAAAGCGACCAGGTGATTGTTTACCCAGCGACTGCACCACCTAAAAAAGGGGTTGCGCCAGAGTAAACGCCCGCTGCAACCGTTGCGTCGCTTGCGGCCATTAACAAGGCTCACACCGTGTTGAGGCGGCGGGAGTCCATGTTGTTTTTAATGCTGTCCTGGTACTGGTACTGGCAATGACGCTAAGCCAACGATGCCACCACGCAGCGTGCGGCGGCCAAGTCCCAGCCACCCCAGCCGCAACTTTTGAAAAAGACTGGCCCTGGGCTTGCATGTGAATCGGTGCCCCTTAGGGCTACACGTCGCACCACATCTGCCAAGGTCGGCAGCGCGGCAACATCGATGTGCGCTTGCAACAAGTCGCCTGCTTCATGAACGGCATCGCTGGTGTCTACGACCAAGGTACCGTTCGAGGCTATGTGCTGGCATACCTGGGCCGACCACTCCACCATCAGCGGCGTGAAAGCGCCCACAGCAGCCACAAATGCATCGTCTCGCGGGTTGTTGTACAAAGCCACTTCCTGTGCGCTGGTCGCGCTGACAACCAAGGGGCAGTGGGCCAATGCGGCGTTGGGGTCGTCTACACGCCGCGCCGTCATACCCATAGATTGGGCGTGGGCCACCAAGGCGTTGGCGCTGGCAGCGCTGCGTGAGGCCACCCAGACCTCTTGTACGCCAAGGCCGCTGTGAAAGGCTTCTAGATGCGACCGCCCCTGTACGCCAGCACCGACTACCAGCAGTGGGCCATCTGTGCGCGTCGCCAGCAATTGAGCGGCCACCACGGACACCGCAGCAGTGCGTCTGGCGGTGACGGTGGGGCCGTGCAAGGTGCTTAGGTGTTGACCAGTGAGTGCATCAAACACCACTATATTGCCTTGGATGGTGGGCAGACCGCGCGCGGGGTTGTCGCCCACATAGGTGATCAGTTTGGTCATCGCCACCGTGCGGTCGCTGGCGGGCATCACCAGCAATTTGCCGCCATTGGGCAAACTCAAAACCTGCCTGGGGGGGACCTGCACATGCGGGTCTAGCAGCAACTCACGTATCGCTTTGCTGAGACTGGGGTAGGGCAGGGCGAGTGCGGTAGCGGCGGCGTCTAGCATGCGAATCAACCTTTAACAGTTAGCCGCCACCATCAATAATCACTTCGATGCGACGGTTACGAGACCGACCAGCCGCCGTGTCGTTGGAGTCAATGGGACGGGTGTCAGCAAAGCCACTGACGCTCATGCGCCCTTCCGGTACGCCAGCCCTGCCCGTGAGGTAGTCGGCCACTGCGCCTGAGCGTGCACCCGACAAGTCCCAGTTGGACTTGAACCTGTCGTTAAACACAACGGGCACGTTGTCCGTATGACCTTCAATAAAAATACGACCTTGGCTGTCGGCAATGGACTTCCCAACACTGTTGAGCACGTCCGTAAAGCCACGTTGCAAGTCTGCAGAGCCTGAGGTGAACGAGCCTTGCTCGGCCAGGCGGATGATGATTCTGGCACCGTCGCGTTCAACTTCGGCTTTTCCAGCCTCTATTTCTTTAGCCAACTCTTTGCGAATGCGGGCAAACTCGTTGTCGGTTTGCGCCTTGTCAGCCGAGCCCGTGCCGCCACCGGCGCCAGCAGAACTGCCCGCGCCAGATGTGTCGCGTACCTCAACCTGGGTGTCAACAGTCGCTTGTGCTTGGGCAACTTTTGCGTACAAGTCAATGGTGTCTTGGGCCACAGAGCCGCCAGTGTTAGCGCCACGCTTTGAAGCACCGCCCGTTTGTGTGCCAGCGGTGCCTGATGCACCTGACTGTGCCGCGCTGGGTGTCTGGTTCACAGTTACCACAACTTTACCGTTGTCGGTGCTGACCTCAACCTGGCCAGAAGCCACTTCAGTAGCCAAGACTTTTGCCACCTCTTTGGCTGCTGCTTTGGCAGCTTCACTGGGCTGTTCGCTGCCAGGGCCATCATCGGTTTTGATTTCCGGCTCAATTTTCCGCTCCTCTGTGGACTCTTGCTTAACAGTGTTTAACGGCGTTGGTTCGGTAATAGACGGTGTGAAGTTGCGCGCAATGATGCTGACGCCTTTAGGCGACTCCACCACTGGAACAATGCGCTGCACACCGAATGAGTTTTTAAGTGAGCCGTTGATTTGTTTGAACTTGGGCACGTTCATTTCGGCAAATGACAAAATCAACACGAAAAATGCCATCAATAAAATAGCAATGTCGGCAAACGTGGCCATCCATGCAGGTGCCCCGGCCTTACACGGTGCGCACTCTTCGCATTTGGGGCACTCGTGCTCAGCAGGCGCCTCCGGTGGCGTCTCTTCTGCTTGCTCGGCTTCAGCCGCTGCCAGCGCAGCAGCTGCTTCGTCATCAAGGGGAGGTTGTTCTGTCGCCACGGCTTGTCAATCTGTAATGTGTGTGAGCGCTTGGGCTTAGCCTGCGGCGGCTTCGAGCTTGGCACGCGCCTTGGGATTCACGAAGGATAAAAGCAAGTCAGTGAGCATGCGTGGGTTGCCACCGCTTTGTATAAACATCACGCCCTCAATGATGAGCTCGTAATTCAAGCCGTCGGCTGCGTCGTGCTTGCCCAGTTTTTGGATCAGCGGCACACATATCACGTTGGCAATAATTGCGCCGTACATGGTGGTCAGCAGGGCAATCGCCATGGCAGGGCCAATTGATTTGGGGTCAGACATGTTGCCCAACATAATCACCAAACCCACCAGCGTACCAACCATACCCATAGCAGGCGCAATTTCTTGGACGGCGGCAATCACGTTGATGCTTTCAGCGTTGCGTTTTTTGATCATGCCCATTTCGCGCTCCAGCGAGCTTTTAATGGTGGAGGCTTCCACCCCGTCGACCAGCATGCGAATGCCTTTAGCCATAAATGGGTTCTTGATGTCCTGGCCTTCCAGGGCAATCATGCCGTCTTTGCGGGCAATGGTGCCAAGGTTGACCAACTCCTCAATCAAGTCTTCAGGCTTGTCGATTTTGTACTTCACGGTTTTCATGACAGCAGATATGGTGCCAATCAGCTCTGGCACAGAGCTGCGCGCCAGCACAGCGGCAAACGTGCCGCCGATCACGATCTGAACAGAGGGCATGTCCATAAACGGTGTGGGGTCGCCCATGGCCATGATGATCAGGCCAAAGGCCCCTACAAATCCAATGATGGTCAATAAATCCATGGGTGTTGTCTCGTTGCAGTGTCGTTACAAATGCACGC
>CALBWZ010000246.1 GCA_937893415.1 uncultured Comamonadaceae bacterium
GTTTGTCTACGATTTCAAAGCCGTGACGGGGCATTTGCGGCTCAGCCTCGCTGTCGTCTGAAAGGCGGACGGCGCCTTCAGCTTCAATTGGTTTGTTGGCCAATATGTGTAAAACAGAGAACGTTTCCGAGTCGTACAGCATGTTCATGATGAATCTCCAGTGGTTCTCGATAACTAAATATAGTCTTAAAAGTGCAAGCCACACCTGCATGGTGTTGCTTCATGCACACACAAGTGGGGGTATTGCATGCTGTTTCAAGCCAGGTCGTCAAGCGGCCTTTGGCTGCGCAGGCGCTGGTCTAACCATGTGCTGTCGCTGTCTTCTAGCCGTATGCGAATCGGGAGTAAATCGCCGACACCTCCAAACCACAGTTTGGCCGCTGTGTCGTCGACCTCTTGTTTGTCGCGGGTGAGCGTTTGAGTTGACCATTGCCCCATAGGCGTGTCAATTATTTCACGTCCACCCATGCGAAGCCGCCACGTTGACAGGCCATTGGCACTTGACACTGGCAAGGTGATGGAGGTTTGCTTGTTAAACCGCGCTTGCGCTATGCGTTGTGGCAGCATGAAGTAAACACTTAGGCGGTCTTGGGTAGGCTCAGACCACAGCGCGTCACCGCTCTCGGTGTAGCTGATGCGCTTGCCGACAGGGTCAAAAGTGGCTTGGCGTATGCGTTTGCCTTCGTCGCTGAACACAGTGGGTTGCAGCCCGTTACCTGCAATGAGTCCCTGGCTGGTTTGTCGCCGCTTAAACACAACAAGAATACGCGCCGACAACTCGGCCTGATAAGCCGTGCTGTTGCGTTGCCAGCGCAACGTGGCACTGGCGTTGAAGCGCAAGCCGTCTTGCATGCCCTCTAAGTCGTACATCAGCTCTGTGCTTGGTAGCAGCAACGGGTTGGCCCCGTTGATCGAAGCCAGCGCCATAAGGGGCATGGCACCCACAAGTGAGCCCATCGCTCCAGAACTTGCAAGTTGCAAGCAGCTGCGCCTGGTCATCAGCGGTGCGAGGCTCCGGGTGATTGGGAGGGGCTGCTGTGACTGCTTCATGCGGTTTGCCAACCCAGGTCTTGGCTTAAGGCTGCAGCGGCTTGGCGCATGGCGGTGGCCACACCACCATGCCAGCGGCTGTCAAAACCACCTGCACCACCCAGCGTGACTATGCCCATGACCAAGTGGCCTTGGGCATCAAATACGGGCGCGCAAAACCCAGCCACGCCTGGTATCAGCGAGTCGACTACACGCGCCAAGCCTTGTTGCTGCGTTTCAGTGCGCATGGCTTTTACCAATGCCGCTGTGTGAGCAACACCGCTGCGAGGGTGTTTTTTTTCAAGCATCAATTCGCGATGCAGCATGTCGTTCATCAAGCGTTGATCGCTGCTACCATCAGATTTTTCATGGCCCATAAAACTTAAAAAACACCGCCCAGTTGCAGAGCTGAGCAGTGGCATCACATCGCCCAAACGCAATTGGACTGACACGGTTTTAGTAGCCTCTTGCCAATGCACCATGGTTGGGCCTTGGTTGCCCCAAACGGCCAATGCCATGGTGTGGCCTATGGCGTCTCCTAGGGCGGGCATGGCGGCGCGACCCAATCGCACCGCATCCAAGCGGCTTAAGCTGGCCAAACCCATGCGCAGGGCGCTTGGGCCTAAGTCGTAGCGGTTGGTGGTGGCGTCTTGCACCACCAGGCCTAAGCGTTGAAAACTCACCAGGTAGCGGTGTGCCTTTGCTGGGCTCATGCTGGCGCTGCTGGCTAGGTCGCGCAGCATCATGGCTTGGTGGCTGCTGGAGAGGGCTTTAAGCAGCGCAAATCCGACTTCTACGGACTGAATGCCAGCGCGAGGGTCTGCAGCAGCTGACGGTGACATTGGTAGTTGTTTGGAAGTGGCCATGGCGCGGTGGTGGTATGTTTTAGCGTCAATGTATAGGCGTCAAAGACGGCAAGCTTTAGAATATAAAATTCTATATAGATAAATGAGTTTTACTAATCGTAAATATTGCTTGCTGCTCATCAGCAACGCAAACAGTTAAAAAGTGAGTTGTAATGAAATTAGCGACCTATAAAGACGGTTCGCGCGATGGCCAATTGGTTGTCGTATCGCGAGACTTGTCAACTGCACATTATGCGACTGGCATTGCCAACACGCTGCAGCAGGTGTTGGACGACTGGGCTTTTATTGCACCGCAGTTGGAAGACTTGTTTGTCAGTATCAACCAAGGCCGGGCACGCCACATGTTTGCGTTTAACCCGGCCATGTGCATGGCGCCGCTGCCGCGGGCTTACCAGTGGGCAGACGGCTCAGCCTATATCAACCATGTGGAGTTGGTTCGCAAAGCAAGAAACTCAGAGGTGCCCGCTAGCTTTTACACGGACCCCTTGATGTACCAGGGCGGTAGCGACGACTTTATAGGCCCTTGTGACAATGTGGTGGTAGCCGATGAGGCCTACGGCATAGACTTTGAATCCGAAATTTGTGTTGTCACCGCAGACGTGGCCATGCAGGCCACACCCGAGCAAGCGCTGGACGGCGTGCGCTTGGTCATGCTGGCCAATGATGTGAGTCTGCGCAATTTAATCCCCAATGAATTAGGCAAAGGCTTTGGCTTTGTACAAAGTAAACCCGCCACAGCCTTCAGCCCTGTGGCCGTTACTTTGGACGAATTGGGTGATATGTGGACAGGTGGGCGTGTCAACGGCACACTCCAAAGCACTTGGAACGGTCGGCGTGTTGGTATGTGCGAGGCAGGAAATGAGATGACTTTTCACTTTGGCCAACTCATTGCCCATCTGTGTAAAACCCGCCGTGTGCGTGCTGGTAGCGTGATCGGCAGTGGCACAGTCAGCAACAAAGACTGGGCCAAAGGCTACAGTTGTATTGCTGAAAAACGCTGCATAGAAATTATTGAAAGTGGCACGCCAACCACCAATTTCATGCGCTTTGGCGACCGTATTCGTATCGAGATGAAAGGACAGGACGGCGCCAGTATGTTTGGCGCGATCGAACAGAAAGTCGTAGCCTTGCACCCAGAGGCGCTAGAGACTTCCGCGTCGCCAGACAAGACTTGATGCGACTTGGTCTGACTTAACCGGCAAACACGTGCGCCATGTTGGCAAAGCCTTTGAACTCAATTGGATTGCCAAAGGGATCCAGCAAAAACATAGTCCATTGCTCACCAGCCTCACCTGCAAAGCGGCAGTGAGGCTTGATGACAAAGTCGATGTTGGCCGTTTCAAGACGCTCGCGCATGGCATGCCAATTGCTCAGCGGCAGTACCAAGCCAAAGTGAGGCATGGGCACCCAGTGCTCGCCAACTTTGCCAGTGTTGTGGGTGGCGAATGGCTCGCCAATATGCATAGACAACTGGTGGTTGAACAGCGAAAAATCCACCCACGTGTCTGTACTTCGCCCTTCAGTGCAGCCTAGGGTGTTGCTGTAAAACTGACGCGCAATATCCAAGTCTCTGACATTAAAGGCCAAGTGAAATAGCGCGCTTGTGTGGTGGGCGGTGGTCATGAAAAAAGCTTTCAGATGTGCAATGAACCGTGCGTTGCTAACGCCGTGAAGGTCTTTTTACCGTTGGCTTGCAGTCGCGAGCTGATGGTATCACCATCAACCAAGCCAGAGAGCCATTGCCGACGAGTGCAAGCGGCAGTGTGGACTCAATGACTGACCATGAAGGCGGTGCGGTTGACAAAGCTCGCAACTGTCAGCCCTTGAGCCAACCACACAGCATACCCTTGAACACATAGCTTGGACGTGTACTTGCTGTGGTCTGAGAGCGTGCACGCAACGTCTCGGTGTATAAATGTTGATACTTCGATGTTTATGAGAAAAGCCCAATGGATTACAGCCGCTATAAAACCCTCAACATTCTCCACCGCGACCACGGTGTGTTGGACATAGAAATGCGTTGCGATGGTCCAGGTGGCAACGGCAAACTACCTACAGCTGGTCATGAGGGGCATTGGGAATTAAGTGAAATTTGGCGTGATGTCAGTAAAGACAACGCTGTCCGAGCGGTGGTGCTCCGAGGCAGCGGTAAGGGGTTCTCTGGGGGTGGGGACTTGGACTTGGTTCAAGACATGGCCAATAACTTTGAAGTGCGTACACGCGTGTGGGCTGAGGCCAGAGACCTGGTGTACAACATCATCAACTGTGACAAGCCCATAGTGAGCGCCATGCATGGGCCAGCTGTTGGCGCAGGCTTGGTAGCGGGTTTGTTGGCCGACATCTCGATTGCTGCAACCGATGCCAAAATTGTGGACGGCCATACGCGTTTAGGCGTGGCTGCTGGTGACCACGCGGCCATTGTATGGCCATTGCTGTGCAGCATGGCCAAGGCAAAATATTACCTCTTGCTGTGCGAACCAATCAGCGGTCAAGAAGCAGAGCGCATTGGCTTGGTGTCATTGACTGTGCCAGCTGAAGAGCTACTCGACAAGGCCTACGAGGTGGCGAACCGCTTGGCGCTGGGCAGTACAACAGCCATACGCTTTACCAAATACGCTCTCAACAACTGGCTGCGTCAAGCGGGACCTACCTTCGATACCAGCCTCGCGCTGGAGTTCATGGGGTTTGGTGGCCCCGACGTGCAAGAAGGCGTAGCATCATTGCGTGAGAAGCGCTCGCCTAACTTCAAGCCATAACCCCCTTTATTCCCCTCGATTAGGAGACCTCCATGAAAGACGCAGCAGGCTTTACAGCCTTTGTACCAGGCTTTGATTTCATCAAAAACCTCAGCCAGCAGGCCGGCGCAAGTGCCAGTCCCAGTGGCGCAGCTATGCCAGGCATGGCTGCGTGGGTTGCTCCGACATTCGACGTGGAGGAACTAGACAAGCGTATTTCAGAGCTGAGGTCCGTACAATTTTGGCTAGACCAAAACGCACGCGCACTAGCGGCCACTATTCAGGCTTTAGAAGTGCAAAAAATGACGCTGTCCACATTGAAAAATATGGACGTGGGTATGGAAGACATAAGCAAGGCCATGCAGGTTAATCCGGCTGATTTCTGGGCAGCTTGGCAAACCGGTGGGACATCACCTGCGGGCAAGGCCTCGCCAGCACAAGCGCCAGAGGTTGACAAGCCGCCGCAGCCGGCCCAAGCGCAGCAGGGTTCAGGCCCAGTTGAGCCTACGCAGTGGTGGCATGCGGTGAGTCAACAGTTCCAAGACATTGCAGCCAATGCGCTTAAAGACATTGCCGCAGCAACAGACCAGGCGAATGCAGCTGCTGAAAGGGCAACCACATCCGGTTCGGCTACCAAGGCAGCGAAGAAGGCTGTCCCAGCCAAACAAGCACCAACAGCAGCAGCTTCCAAAGCCGCTGCAAAGTCGGCCTCTGCCAAAAAAGCAGCACGCCCCTCAACACCAGCAACCAAACGCCGTGCCTAATTCAGCGCCAACCAGCAGTTCATTTGCCCACGCCCACGCCACCCACCCACAGTGGGCCATGGCTGTGGCCTTGGTGGTGGTGCAACTGCGCGCGCAACTCACGCAGGCGCAGCACCGTCAGGTTCACGGCAGCCACACCGCTTTGGGCTTGGTGTACATCACAGACCATTACGCCGAGCACGGCCAAGCCTTGCTGGATATGCTGCGCCGCGACTTGCCAGATGTGCTTCGCTGGGTAGGGACTGTGGGTATTGGTGTGGTGGCCACGGGGGTGGAGTACATGGACGAGCCTGCCTTGTCTGTCATGCTGTGTGATTTACCGCCAGACCAAGTTGAGGTGTTCAGTGGTTTGTCACCGTTGGCGGCATCGGGCACCACCAGCTGGGGATGGTCTGCTAGCAGCGCGTTGTTGCACGCGGATGGTGCAGCCCCAGAGTTACCGGGCTTGATTGAGGAGTTGGCGCAACGCACAAGCCACAATGTGGTGTTTGGTGGTCTGGCTTCTAGCCGTTTTGATGCAGTGCAATTTGCGTTTGAGGATGCTGTCGCGGTCGGCGCTGCGGGTGGGGCCTCTCGCGGTGGGATGTTGTCTGGGGGCTTAAGCGGCGTTGTGTTTGGCCCAGATGTACAGGTCAGAAGCCGCGTGACACAAGGTTGTCGCCCTATTTACAAAGCCAGCACTGTGACCGCCGTCGATGGCCATGTGGTTTTATCGCTGGGCGATGAGCCTGCTCTGACAGTATTGCTGCGCGCTTTAGGCATAGACGGCACAGACAGAGACCAGTTGGTGGCGCGTTTGCGTCAGACGCTGGTTGGCTTGGAGTCCGCACAGTGGGTGGGCGACAGTGATGTGGTGAAGGCAGAGCGCGCCCAAAGTTTGCTGGCTAAGCGTGTCGGCTTGTTCGGTGCCCAAACCCGCGTGCGTCACATCGTAGGCTTAGACGTTGCACGCAAAGGCGTGGTGGTGGCCGACCAGGTGTATGTGGGCGACGAGTTGCAGTTTTGCGAGCGCCATGTCAAAGCTGCCAGAGCAGACTTGGTGCGGGTGTGTGCTGAGGTTCGCGAAGAAGTTGAAAGCTTCCAAATGGTGCCGTCCGCCATCAACGCGGACATGGACACGGTGCAGCCAGACAACAGTGCATCGGCTTTAACCATTCGCGGTGCCGTGTATATCTCGTGTTTGGGCCGTGGCGGTGATCACTTTGGTGCGGCCAATGCCGAGATGCAAATTGTGCAACACGCCTTGGGTGATGTGCCAGTGGTGGGCTTTTTTGCTGGTGGAGAAATTGCCCACCAGCACATACTGAGTTACAGCGGCGTTTTGATGGTGTTCAGTTAAATTCGGCGTATTGGGCTGCAAGCTTATACGCCGCGTGCACGGTCAGTGTGAAATTGCGACACATACGCACCGAAGCGCCCTTGCTCCAGCGAGTCGCGTACTTCTTGCATCAAGTTTAAGAAGTAATGCAGGTTGTGAATGCTGGCCAGCATAGGGCCTAGCATTTCGCCGCAGCGGTCTAAGTGGTGCATGTAGGCTCTAGAGAAGCCGCCGCTGATTGAGCCATTGCTGTGCGTGACACCTTGGCAGCAGTAGCAGGTGCACGTCTCATCAATGGGGCCAGTATCTGTTTTGTGGCGCGCATTGCGTATTTTTACGTCGCCAAACCGTGTGAACAAGTGGCCGTTGCGAGCGTTGCGCGTGGGCATGACGCAATCAAACATATCAATGCCATTGCGCACACCAGCGATCAAGTCTTCTGGCGTGCCCACACCCATCAAATAATGCGGTTTGTGCTGTGGCATTTTGGGCCCAATGTGTTCGAGCACGCGCATCATGTCTTCTTTAGGCTCGCCCACACTCAAACCGCCTACCGCCAAACCTGGGAAGTCCAACTCTTCCAAGCCTGCCAGCGACTCGTCCCGCAAGTTTTCAAACATGCCGCCTTGCACGATGCCAAACAGCGCATTTGGGTTTTGCAGGCCTAAAAATTCGTTTTGGCAGCGTTTGGCCCAGCGCATGCTAAGTTGCATAGAAACACGGGCTTCATCTTGCGTGATGATTTGGCCTTTGGTTTTTTTCTCCACACTCAGGTACGGTGTGCATTCGTCGAATTGCATGACGATGTCAGCATTCAGCACGGTTTGTATTTGCATGCTGATTTCAGGCGTGAGCAGCAACTTGTCACCGTTGATAGGTGAGGCAAAACGCACACCATCCTCGCTGATTTTACGCATCTCTCCTAGGCTCCAAACTTGAAAACCGCCCGAGTCTGTGAGTATGGGTTTGTCCCATGTCTCAAATTGGTGCAAACCACCAAACGTTTTAATCACGTCCATACCTGGACGCAGCCAGAGGTGGAAGGTATTGCCCAAAATGATTTGAGCGCCCATGTCGTGCAGGCTGGTTGGCATGACCCCCTTGACGGTGCCATACGTGCCCACAGGCATAAAGATGGGTGTTTGCACCACTCCGTGGTTCAGCGTGAGCTTGCCGCGTCGGGCAAAAGAGCCTAGGTATTCACCATGGGCTGGATCAGTGGCGAGAATTTCAAATTGCAACATAGCACCAATTGTCCCAGACCTTGGCCTGTTGTTGAGCGCCTAGGTTTAGTTGTTGAGCGCAGCGAAGGTTTGTACGGTTCGCGCTGTGGTTGGCGTGCTGTTGTGTTCCACCCTCTCTTGCGCAGTCGGCGTATGCAATTCGCTGTTGGCCCACAGCCATGCGGCTGCAAAGCTGACGGTGATGGCAATAAAAAGACTACCCCCGACTCTGACCAGCATATCCATGTCACATCCTTGTTATAATACTATTGTATTATTATTAATTCGGCGATGTGTGAAAAATTATGCAAATTTATAACAAAAAACACGTTTTACATACACAAATATGAGTGCTATTTGTCAATAAGCAGGTGTTTTACTTTTTTGATCGGTACGTGTACATGGCTGCCGTATTAAAAATAGTACTTAAAAATTACTTTCTATAAATGGCCCACATCGCTTGGCTGCGAGCCCTGCTTGATTAACGTTGCAACAACATGGCGTCGCCATAGCTGAAAAATCGGTAGCGCTGGGCGATGGCGTGTTGGTACAAGCCCATGACGTGGCCGTGGCCAGCCAGCGCACTGATCAGCATCATGAGGGTGGATTTAGGCAGGTGGAAGTTGGTAATTAAGGCGTCGACCACTTTGAACTCAAAGCCTGGCGTGATGAAAATAGACGTGTCGCCGCTGACTTGTCCAGTCAATGCCCAGCTCTCCAAGGTGCGAATGGACGTGGTGCCCACCGCGATGACACGGCCGCCGCGTGCGCGGCAATCCTCAACAGCTTGTATGGTTTCGGTCGGTACGTTGTAACGTTCGGCGTGCATGACGTGTTCGCTTAAATCTTGCGTTTTAACCGGTGAAAACGTGCCTGCGCCAACGTG
>CALBWZ010000247.1 GCA_937893415.1 uncultured Comamonadaceae bacterium
CTGCTGGGCATCCAGGCGCGCAGTGTCGAGTTGACGCCACACCATGAGGGCGCCCGCCGCGCTCAAAATAGCAATAAAAAGCGCAACCAAAGCGATCACCCAGATGCCGCCGGTATTGGCGTTTTTAACCTTGCCGTTGCTGGCTGAGCTGCTGCCGGTTGATGCGGGCCTTTGGGCACTCGCTGACTTAGCAACAGCTTCTTTTGCGGACGGTTCTTTTACCGGTGTTCCTGTGGAAGGCGGTTCTTTTCCAGTGGGTACTTTAGAAGCGGCGGCATCAGCCTTCAAGGTGGACTCCTTTGGACCTGAAGCGGCTTGGGCTGTGGCTGCAGGGGCACTGGTTTGTGGCTTAACCGCGTCTTCAGCGCTGCCTGCAGTGACTTGCGCTGAGGGATCTTTGTCTGTTGTCGTGTTAGCTGATTTAGGGCTTTGGCTGTCGGTCATCATGGCCTCATTGAAACTGCACATAGGCAAGTAAATAACTGTCAGCGCACCCCATGCACTCAACACGCGTCTTATTGCATTGTAGGACGCATTGCTGATGCTTTCGATGTACTGACAAAGCGCATTAAAAACACATTCGAAAAATCAACCACGCATCAAGACCAAGGCGCGCAAGACATCCTGTAGGGCGGGTCTGCAAGTAACAACCTGATTCCAGCCCAATCCACGGACACTGTCGGTGATTTTAGGGTGAGTAGCCAACACGCGCTGCTGATGCAGCACCTCATCGCCACCCCACAGCGCGATGAGTTGCTCTAGGTTGCGCCAGCCTTGGGCGCTACTCGCAAGCCAAATGGTATGTGGCGCTGCCGCAGCCTGGTTCAGCACGTGCTGAACAGCGGCATCATAAGTTGGCACAACGCGCTCATAGACAGCAATGTGCGCTACAGTCATGCCCATTGTCCTGCACTGATATGCCAGCCAATTTCGACCTTGTCCTGCTTCGTTCGAATTGTTCTCATTGTCAACAGCGCCATAGGTATGCCCGCGCACAACCAGCACGCGGCTAGACGCCAGTGTTTGTACGTCCCGCTGTTGCAACAACGCTAGCTGTGGTCGTACAACCTGCCACAAAGCCTCTGAGTCAAACTGCGCAGCATCGGCGCGGGGCTGATCTATCAGGTGTAGTGGCACGCCGAGTTGCAGCAAAGCACTGGCCGTACCGGGGCCTGGTACCCAACACCGAGGACCTTGGTAGACAGGTTGCTGCATGGCATGCAGCCATCTCTGGCTGTACGCCGAACCGCCAGCAAACCAATGACGCACAGCATTGGCGCTCACAAACATCACGGCACTGTTGCGCTGCAACTCAGACCATTCGGCCAATACAGCGGGTGAATCTGCCCGTGATTCAATAGCAATCAATGGCAGCGTCAGCACCTCAAAATCAGCGGCTTGCAGCGCCTGCAGCCAAAGCGGCATGTCTGCTGCGGGTCTGGTGAGCACAACTGTGCAGCTTGGACTGCTGTTGACCGGGATCACCTGGGCGGTGTGAATGGTGGGGTGTGCCGTCGCCATGCCAAGGTGTGCAATCAATGTGTGGCTTGTACGCTGGCTAGATACGCGGCTTGGCGCCTGCGGCTTGCAAGCCCTGCGCCACAGCCAGCCCCAACGCATCAGCTTGGTCAATAGACTTAACGTCAGCGCTGAGCGAGGCACGCAGCACAGGCATCGCCAGCTCCTCATCGCCCCAAGCTGCATCCAATTGCAACAAGCTGCCCCCTTGCCAGCGTGCATGCGCAGCCAGCGGCACAGAGCAACTGCCACCCATGGCGCGGCTAACAGCACGCTCACTGGCCACGCGCAGCCAAGTTGGCATGTGCATCAGTGGCGCCAAAGCTGCACGCAGATCGGCCCGGTCGGATTTAATCTCAATGCCTAAAGCACCTTGACCGGCGGCTGGGAGCATCTCTTCAAAGGTAAAAATACGGCGTATGCGCTGGGGCAATCCCAATCGTTTAAGGCCTGCTGCAGCCAACACAATGGCGGCATAAGCGCCGCTGTCTAGCTTGCCCAACCGGGTATCTAGGTTGCCTCGCAGCGGCTCAATGCGCACATCGCTGCGACCCATGGCAGCAAGACGCTCTTGCAGCAAGGCGGCACGACGCAAGCTCGACGTACCCACCAACGCACCAGGTGCCAAGTCGGCCAAGTCGTCGGCGACGGCCGAGACCCAAGCATCGTGCGGGTCCTCACGCTCCATCACACACGCCAGCTCAAACCCAGGTGGCAAATTCATGGGTACGTCTTTTAAGGAGTGCACCGCCAAGTCGGCCATGCCGTTGTCCATGGCCACTTCTAATTCTTTGACAAACAGGCCTTTACCACCCACTTTGCTCAACGATCTATCCAAGATTTGATCGCCACGTGTGGTCATGCCCAGCAGCGTAACGGTATGCCCAAAAGTGTACAAAAGGGACTGGACATGCTTGGCTTGCCACATAGCAAGACGGCTTTCACGCGTAGCTATGGTGATATGTAGAGGGGTGGTTGTATGCACGCTGGTAACTGCTTGGTAAATCTTATGACAAGTCAATGCTAGCATGTTGAACCGCCGCATTTTTAAAGAATTGTCATGGTCATGATTGCAAAAAAAAAACCATCCTTCACCCGCTACAGTGAAGACCAACTCACCTAACAAGGACCAACCGCTGGTCGACGATATTCGGCTTTTGGGTCGTATCTTGGGCGAAGTCATTCAAGACCAAGAGGGCAAGACCGCCTACGCGCTGATTGAGACCATTCGCCAACTGTCTGTAGCCTTCAGACGCCAAGCAGATGCCAGCGCAGACACCGCACTGAAGAAGTTACTCAAAGGTTTAAGCGGTGACCAAACCGTCACTGTTGCGCGCGCCTTTACCTACTTCAGCCACTTGGCCAATCTGGCAGAAGACCGCCATCACATTCGTCGACGTGCCCACTATGAACGCGAAGGCTTGTCCCAGAGCGGCAGCTTAAGCGCAGCTTTTGCAACACTAGAGCAACAAGGTGTGGCCAAGCGCGCGCTGGGTAAAACCTTGGCAAGCATGCATGTATCGCCCGTGCTCACCGCACACCCCACAGAGGTGCAGCGCACCAGTATTTTGGACGCAGAGCGCGCCATTGCCTCGCTGCTGCTGCAACGGGAACACTTGCTGCCCAGAGAGTTGCAAGACAATGAGGACAACATCCGCGCACGGGTGGTGCAATTGTGGCAAACCCGACTGATGCGTTTCTCAAAGCTCACAGTTGCAGACGAAATTGACAACGCCTTGAGCTATTACGAGTCAACGTTCTTGCGCGAGATACCAAAAATTTACCGCGACATAGAAGACAAGCTTGGCCTGACAGACTTGCCCAATTTCTTACGCATGGGTCAGTGGATAGGCGGCGACAGGGACGGCAACCCATTTGTTACAGCGGACACCTTGCAACTGGCCTTAAGCCGACAAAGTGCTGTGGCACTGCGCCATTACTTAACCGAGGTGCATTTGCTGGGCGGTGAACTGTCTATGTCAGCCCGCCTCATGCGCATCAGTGCGGACATGCAGGCCTTGGCCGTTCGTTCGCCAGACACCAACCCCCACCGACAAGACGAGCCCTACAGGCGCGCACTCACCGGGATCTACGCACGCTTGGCAGCCACGCTTAAACATTTGAGTGGTACAGAGGCCACGCGCCACGCGTTGGCACCCAGCGAGCCTTATGCCGATGCACTGGGGTTTACCAACGACCTGCAAGTCATATTTGACTCACTGAATGCCAACTTCGGCGGTATATTGGCCAACCAGCGACTGCGCAGTTTACTGCGGGCCGCCAAGGTGTTTGGCTTTCACTTAGGCACCTTAGATCTGCGTCAAAGCTCAGATAAACACGAGGCCGTGGTGGCAGAGTTGTTGGCCAAAGCCCGCGTGTGCGACAACTACAGCAGCCTCAACGAGGCCGATAAGCGCGGTGTGTTGCTGGCACAGCTCAGCGATGTTCGCCGCCTGTTTGTGCCAACCACTGACTACAGCGAATTGGCGCATACCGAGTTGGCCATTTTTCACGGCGCTGCTGCCGCTAGGGCGGCTTATGGCGCCCAAGCCATCCGCCACGCCATCATCAGCCACACCGAATCTGTCAGCGACTTGCTCGAGGTGCTGGTGCTGCAAAAAGAAGCGGGCTTGTTTAAAGGCCTGTTGTCAGAAAAAGCCACCACAGACTTGATTGTGGTGCCGCTGTTTGAAACCATCGATGACTTGGCCCAGTCCGAATCCATCATGCGCGAGTACTTCGCATTGCCAGGCATTACGGCCATGATTCGCCGTGGTGGTGCAACGCAATACAGCGAGCAAGACATCATGCTGGGCTACTCAGACAGCAACAAAGACGGCGGCATTGTCACCAGCAACTGGTCGTTGTACCGGGCTGAAGTGGCACTGGCAAAACTATTTGACAGCCTGCCAGGCGCACCCATCGTCATGCGCCTGTTTCACGGCCGCGGCGGCACAGTTGGCCGGGGCGGCGGCCCCAGCTACCAAGCGATTTTGGCGCAACCGCACGGCACGGTGCGCGGCCACATTCGCCTGACAGAGCAAGGCGAAGTCATTGGCTCCAAGTACGCCAACCCAGACATTGGTAGGCGCAATCTAGAAACTTTGGTGGCCGCCACGTTAGAGGCTACATTGCTGCCCAGCGCGGGAGACGTGTCCCCGGCCTATTTAAGCTTGGCTGGGCAACTCTCCACTGCCAGCATGCAGGCCTACCGCGCGCTGGTGTACGAGACCCCGGGCTTTGCCGACTACTTCTTTGCCGCTACCCCCGTACGCGAAATTTCAGAACTGCACATTGGCTCGCGCCCAGCGTCGCGCAAAGCGGGCCAACGTATTGAAGACTTGCGGGCCATCCCGTGGGGCTTCAGCTGGGGCCAATGCCGGTTAACCCTGCCTGGCTGGTACGGTTTTGGCTCGGCCATCGCCACTTATTTAAACGGCGACTTGAACGCCAGCGACAAACCCGGTGGGCGCAACAAACGTTTAAGCGAGTTGCGCAAAATGGCCATTGAGTGGCCCTTCTTTGCCAACCTGCTGTCCAACATAGACATGGTCATGGCCAAAAGCGACTTGGCTTTGGCCAGACGCTACGCAGATTTGGTGACAGACCTCAAACTGCGCAACCGTGTGTTGGCTCAAATTGAAGCCGAGTGGCATAAAACCGCCGAAGCGCTCACACTCATCACGGGGCACAAACAACGCTTGGCGACCAACCCCGCGCTGCGCCGCTCCATAGAGCACCGCTTCCCTTACATTGACCCACTACACCACGTACAAGTAGAGCTGATTCGCAGATACCGCGAAGGCAAAACAGATGAACGCGTTCAGCGCGCCATACACATTACCATCAACGGCATTGCGGCAGGTTTGCGCAATACTGGGTAAGCAATAGGCACTGCCCTGACAACCTTACCGCACAACACACCGCACAACAGCGTTGACAGCTAGGAGCTTACTTTGCCACTTCCAACATCCATGAGCGCCATGGTTTTAACCGGCCATGGCGGGCTAGACAAATTGATGTGGCGTGACGACATAGCCACACCTCAAGCTGGGCCCGATGAGGTACTCATTCGCGTGTTGGCGGCGTCTGTCAACAACACCGACATCAACACGCGCACTGGCTGGTATTCAGCAAAGCCCAGCAGCAACGTCAGCACGGTATCCACAAACGTATTAACAACAAAGACGGCGCAAACAACCTCAGCCGTGGGGACGGGCTGGTCTGGCGCTGCCCTGCCGTTCCCCCTCATTCAAGGTGCCGACTGCTGCGGGGAAATCGTGCAGGTTGGCGCAGGTGTATCGCCTTCACGTGTTGGCGAGCGCGTCATGGTTAGAGCGCTGCAAGCGCCACCCAGCACAGACAACAGTGGTGCACACACGGTGACTTTTGGCTCTGATTACAACGGTGCTTTTGCGCAGTACAGCACCTGCACAAGCCACAACGCCATCGCAGTTCACTCCACATTGTCAGCCGTAGAGTTGGCCTCTTTTCCTTGCGCATTCTCCACCGCAGAGGGCATGATTCAACGTGCCAATTTGGGGGCCGAGCGCGTGCTCATCACCGGCGCATCTGGTGGCGTGGGCAGCGCTGCTGTGCAGTTGTGCAAACGCCGTGGTGCTCACGTCACGGCCATTACCTCCAGCGATAAAGCCCAACACCTTAAAGACTTGGGCGCCAACGCAACACTCGACCGTGACCAACCGCTTGAGTCGCAACACTACGATGTGGTGCTAGACGTGGTGGGCGGCCCGCGCTGGGCGAACTATATTGACGCTTTGCGCACCGGCGGACGCTACACTGTGGCCGGCGCTGTAGCCGGCCCGCTGGTTGAACTGGACTTGCGTATTTTGTATTTGCGCAATTTGTCTTTTTTGGGTTGCACTGCACAGCCCCAACATATTTTCACAGACCTGGTGTCTTACATTGAAGCCAATGAGATTGTGCCCATCTTGGCGCAAACCTTCCCACTGCACCAACTGCGTGACGCGCAAGAAGCTTTTTAAAACAAAAATTTTATTGGGAAAATCGGAATAACAGTCGCTCTATAAAGCGAAACATTAAGACAAGCGCTTGCGATAAAGCGATGTATGCGCAGCCGTCTGATGGCAGCCCAAAGGTGGCAAAACAGGTGACAGACTTGCGACTCAATAAGGCTTATAAGCTTTAAAGAGTTTGATAGCAGCTACACAAGGAGAGTTGGCATGGGAATTGTTGTAACGCCTTCCGGGCAAGCCTGCGGTGCATCCGTCACAGGCGTTGATTTAACCAACACATTGTCGTCAGATGACCTCACTTATATAAGGGGCGCCTGGCTAGAACACAAGGTGCTGAGCTTTCCCAATCAGCGCATGAACGATGACGACCTCGAGCGCTACACCATGGCGTTTGGCGGCTTTGGCAATGACCCGTTTATCGCGCCTGTACCTGGGCGCAACCACATCATTGCTGTCGCGCGCAAAGCCAATGAGCAAGCCCCCCTGTTCGCCGAAAATTGGCACACAGACTGGAGCTTCCAAGCCACGCCACCAGCAGGCACCTGCTTGTTTGGCATCACCATTCCGCCAACTGGTGGAGACACGCTCTTTGCAAATCAAGAAAAGGCCTGGGGCGACATGCCTGAGGAGAGAAAAGCGCAGCTGCGTGGTCTTGTAGCCATTCACTCGGCCAAAGCGTCTTATGCCCCAGATGGCTTGTACGGCTCCAAAGACCAGACCACTGACCGCAGCATGGACATACGCCCTAGCACTGCGGCACACAACCTGCAAAGCCACCCCTTGGTGCACACACACCCAGAAACTGGGCGCGAAGGTTTTTACAGTTGTCTAGGCTACATCGTTGGCCTTGAAGGTAGATCCGATACAGAAGCATTTGAGCTGCTGACTGAACTGAGAGATTGGCAAAGTCGCCCCGCATTTATTTACACACACAAATGGCAAGCCAACATGCTGGTAATGTGGGACAACCGGGCCTTGCTGCACAGGGCCACTGGTGGCTACGAAGGCCACGACAGGCTATTACACCGCACGACTATTGCTGCGTTCTAAGCACGACACCACCGCTTTATACGTCGGCTTCCATGTAGCCAGTCACGGCTTGGTTAAAATGGTTTGCGCGCCATTGCGTGCCAAGTCCCTTATTTATATTCAACTGCACGCCATCCATGTCATCCAACCAACTCGACACCAAAGCCCAAGCCTGGTCGGCTCTTTTTTCTGAGCCTATGAGCGAGTTGGTCAAGCGCTATACCGCCAGCGTATTTTTTGACAAACGCTTGGCCAATGTAGACATTCGTGGTTCATTGGCCCACGCCCACATGCTGCAAGCCCAACACATCATCAGCGCCGATGACCTCGCCTCTATCAACAGCGGTTTGGCGCAGATACAAACAGAAATTGATGCGGGAGAGTTCAACTGGCAACTGGATCTTGAGGACGTGCACCTCAATATCGAAGCGCGCCTGACCCAACTGGTGGGCGACGCAGGCAAACGCTTGCACACTGGGCGCAGCCGCAATGACCAAGTGGCCACAGACATTCGCCTGTGGCTGCGGGGCGAAATTGACCAACTCAGCGAGTTGTTGGCTGAGTTACAGCGCTCATTGCTGTCTGTTGCCAAGCGCCATGTTGACGTGATAATGCCAGGTTTCACACATTTACAAGTGGCGCAACCGGTCAGTTTTGGTCACCACATGTTGGCCTATGTTGAAATGTTCTCGCGCGACGCGCAGCGCTTGGCCGATGTGCGCAAACGCGTCAATGTATTGCCCTTGGGCGCAGCCGCGCTGGCTGGTACAAGCTACCCCCTCAACCGCGACATGGTGGCCGATTTGTTGGGCATGGAAGGGGTGTGCCAAAACAGCCTCGATGCCGTCAGCGACCGCGACTTTGCCATCGAGTTCACGGCTGCGGCTGCCATCATCATGGTGCATACCAGCCGCTTGAGCGAAGAACTGATTGTTTGGATGAGCCAAAATTTTGGCTTTGTGCGCATTGCAGATCGCTTCACCACCGGTAGCTCCATCATGCCGCAGAAGAAAAACCCTGACGTGCCAGAACTGGCGCGCGGCAAGACAGGCCGCGTGGTGGGCCATTTGATGGGTCTCATCACCCTCATGAAAGGCCAGCCCTTGGCCTACAACAAAGACAACCAAGAGGACAAAGAGCCCCTGTTTGACACAGTAGACACCGTACGCGACACCTTGCGCATATTCGCTGAAATGATGGGTGGCCAACTCAACCCTGCCACGGGCCAGCGCGAAGGCGGTATCACTGTCAACGCCCAAGCCATGGAGCAAGCTGCACTGCGCGGCTATGCCACCGCCACAGACTTGGCCGACTACTTGGTCAATAAAGGCTTGCCCTTCAGGGACGCCCACGAAGTGGTGGCGCACGCCGTTAAAACGGCCATTGCCCAAGACATCGATTTGAGCGAGCTGAGCTTAAGCGCCCTACAAGCCTTCGACGCGCGCATTGAGGCCGATGTATTTGAGTGTTTAAGCTTGCGAGGCTCTTTGAATGCCCGCCAAACCACTGGCGGCACAGCGCCTAGCCAAGTGCTGCTGCAAATTGCCAGACATGAGAAGCGCTTAGATGGCTAACTAGGTTTGTAAACATCAAAAATTTCAAAAGCTCCTAAGTTTTTTTCAAAACCCAGGGGCTTTTTGCATGGCGACGCTGCGCTAACATGCTTATAAAACCAACAACAACCAAGTTAGGAGACTGAAATGCCCGTCATTACCAACGTTGAGGATCTGCGCCAATTGGCACAAGCGCGCGTACCGCGCATGTTTTACGACTATGCAGACTCTGGCAGCTGGACTGAATCCACCTACCGCGCCAACACCGACGACTTCGCCCGTATCAAGCTGCGCCAACGCGTGGCGGTGAACATGTCCAACCGCAGCACCGCCACCACCATGGTCGGCGAACATGTTGCTATGCCTGTAGCCATCGCACCCACAGGCCTGACTGGCATGCAACACGCTGATGGTGAAATACTTGCTGCCAAGGCAGCCAAGGCATTTGGCGTGCCGTTTACCTTGTCGACCATGAGTATTTGCTCTATTGAGGATGTGGCCAAAGCCACAGACAACCACCCGTTTTGGTTTCAGTTGTACGTGATGCGTGACCGCGATTTTATTGAACGCCTAATTGACCGCGCCAAAGCTGCCAACTGCTCGGCACTGGTGCTCACCCTAGATTTACAGATTTTGGGACAACGCCACAAGGACGTGAAAAACGGCCTCTCTGCGCCACCCAAACTCACCATCGCCAACATGATCAACATGGCCAGCAAACCGCGCTGGTGTTTGGGTATGGCC
>CALBWZ010000248.1 GCA_937893415.1 uncultured Comamonadaceae bacterium
GATGCATCAGCTTGCCGCGCATGCATCATGCTTGGACCAAGGCTTGCTTGTAATGGCTGGCATGGCGCTCCTCCACCGTGGCCAGCGCAGCAAAGCGCTTGGCTTCTTTTTCTAAAACGGCGCAGCATGCCCTTTGCTTTCGGCAACTTGTTCGTCGAATTCACGCACTGCAGCTGAATGGCACTCTTCAACCGCCAAATATCGAAACTTTGGGTACATCTCTGTGTATTCGTACGTTTCGCCTTCGATGGCAATTTCCAATGCCTTGGCAGGTGTGAGCTTACTTTTGGGGTAGCAAAATCCAGGTGGCCGAAGGCGTGATGCACCTCTTAATCGGCAGTCGCATCAAACGTTTGTGCGGCTGTAAGGGCCCCAGCTTCACGGGAAATTTTGCCAAACTAACGGTATTTAATATGGGCCAAAGGCGCCCCGGCACAAGCCGTTTCTAGGTTTTGAACGGTCACTGAAGGGGTGTTGGTGTGGGTCATGGTCTGACTGCTTTATACGTATAAACGGTTGGTATGGGGTTATTGTAGGCTTGCATAATTAAACTGTAAAACAGATAATAATCACACTAACAATCGTTTTATTAAATCGTTGAATGCACCATAATCACCACCAAAGCGCGGCCAGCCTGTCGCTAAAACAACTGAACTACCTGGCAACCCTGGCCCTGACTTTAAACTTTACACACGCAGCCAAAGCCTGCTTTGTGACGCAGTCGACCTTGTCAGGCGGTATTCAAGAGCTGGAAAAATACCTCGGCGTTCAACTGGTTGAGCGCAACAACAAGCACGTCATGCTCACACCCATCGGCGTTGATGTGGTCAAGCGGGCCAATGCGCTGCTGGGTATGGGAGACGATTTGGTCAGGACGGCGGCCAACAGCGCCGAGCCCAACAAGGCCACACTCATACTGGGTGCGATCCCCACCATCGCACCTTTTATGCTGCCAAGCCTGTTGCGAGCGCTGCGCCAACAGTCGCCCTCACTGCGGGTGCTGCTGAGGGAAGACCAAACAAGTGACTTGTTGGCCAGCGTAGACAATGGCGCGATTGATGCCGCCATCATTGCCCTGCCCATGGATGTGGGGCGACTGCATGTGTGGCCATTATTTGAAGAAGATCTGTGGCTCATCACCAGCGCGTTGGAGTCAGCCAGCACCGCCAACGTACCCAGCATTCGTGATGTCGACTTGTCGCGACTGATGCTGTTGGGCGAGGGACACTGCTTGCGAGAGCATTCGTTGTCGGCGTGTGTCACAACCCGCAAAGGCAAACCAGTTCCGCCATCAGACATAGAGGCTACCAGCCTCACCACGATGGTTCAAATGGTAGAGGCGGGTTTAGGGGTGTCTATGCTGCCTAACATGGCTGTCAAGGCTGGTCTGCTGAACGTCTCAGATGTTGTAGCCAGACCATTCTCGTCCCCAGCCCCCAAACGCACTGTGGCGCTTGTAACCCGCCCGACACAAGTTGATAACCCGTTCATTACCCAAGTGCTGGTGTTGGCAAAAAAATTTGGACAATCGTCTGTTGACGGTATCGCACGCAGCAACACTTCGGTAAGAAAGCCAAGCTAGAGTGAACTGACAATTCGGCAAGCTCATTTTTTTCATCATGAGGATGAGCCATGAAAACACTATTGAGCGCAGCTACACTGGCCTTGGCCTTGCTAAGCCTTTCATTTGCGGCCCACACCCCGGCCGCCACCAAGGTGGTGGTTCAGATCAGTGACGACGCACCACGCACGTGGAATATAGCCCTGAACTATGTCAATAACGTGCTGGCCGCCATACCTGGGGCTGAAGTTGCAATCGTGGTCTAAGGCCCTAGGCATTGGCATGCTCAAAGCTGAGTCAGCCGTTGCCAACCGCGTGGCCAAAGCCGTGTCGTCTGGCATCAAGGTGGTAGCTTGCGAAAACACAATGCGCAAAGCCAAGCCCAATCCACAAGATATGCACGCCGACATTGGCTAGGAGCCATCAGGCGTGGTCGAACTTATGGCCAAACAAGGTGATGGTTGGCGCTACTTGCGCCCTTGATTCTCTCTTTGTTCACAAAAAAGGCCGCTCAATAGCGGCCCTTTTGTTTGTAACGCAAGCCAGATGCTGACAGACACCTTCAGCTTGGCTGCCACCTACGCAGCAGGCAACGCCTTGCGCAAGGAAATATGCAACTCGCGCAGTTGCTTCTCGGTAACTTCGCTCGGCGCATTCATCATCAAA
>CALBWZ010000249.1 GCA_937893415.1 uncultured Comamonadaceae bacterium
GAAACGCCAAGCGCTAGACTCGCAGCATGTGTTGCATCGACCGGTTGAACTCAAGAGTGCTTTTATTATGCAAACGCAACCTGCCTGCTACTTTTCAAGCTCAATGTAGGCCATACTGCGCGCTTATTCACTCAAAGTCCTATGGCTACCAGTATGTCCGCATGTGAGAGTTGTGGCGCTTGCTGCGCTTTTTTTAGAGTCGACTTCTCGATTTACGAGCTTCAATCGATGGGTGGGACCGTACCCGATGAACTGACCGAAGAAGTCAATGGCAACCACGCTAGGATGTGCGGCACCAACGCCATGCCTAGACGCTGTGATGCACTGACAGGCACCATTGGCGAGCAGGTCGGTTGTAGCATTTATGAGTCGCGCTCAACCCCATGCCGTGAATTTCCAGAAGCGAGCGAAGGCTGCGCCAGAGCTAGGTTGAGCTACGGCCTAGCGCCTTTAAACAACCCGTTTGACGCACTGTTTGGCACCACACCAGCCATCAACTCGTGGCCTACAACTTTTTGACAACGGAGCAATCAATCAAAAAAAGCCACGATAACCGCAACACAACTGGTTGCGGCCTAAGTACTTACTTCGCAAGTAGGCTAGGTTTAGCCTCATAGCCGTACAACCAAGGCTGGTCAAGCAACTGGGCGCCCATGGCCCACATAGCCAAGTCGCGGCCCACTCGCTTGAAACCGTCCGCATGGAATATACCGCCGTTTCGCTTGGCGCGATGCTGCACAAAAGCATTGCGTTCCCAGCGGTTCAGTGCGTAATGCCGCAGTTGCTGGGGCACATTTAAGGCGTGCATTGACAACGCCCATCCCAACGCTTGGGCGTCCTCTATAGCCATGCCAGCGCCTTGCGCCAAATAGGGGAACATAGGATGAGCGGCGTCGCCAAGCAAGGCGACGCGTCGCCTTGCCATCTCGTCAGGCCCAGCCACCGGTGGTCGCTCAAACAGCTGCCAAGCCAGCCACGCATCAGGGTGGTCGATACCGCGTTCATCGGGCACGCTGGCAATCATGTCTGCCAACGCTTTGCAGGTATTGCCCAGCGCATTTTTAACTTCAAAGGCTGGCGTGGCGTTGTCCCACCACTGCGCCACGCCCGAGAATGGCGCTTGAGCCGCCACCACCACGTTCATGGACTCACCCGCACGCACGGGATAGTGGACCACATGCACGTGCGGTCCTAGCCACACGGTGACGTTTTGATCACGCAACGCAGGCGCTAAGTCGGCCATGCTCACCATGGCACGAAAGGCCACATGACCGGTGGGCTGGGGCTCACCGTCATTCAACAAAGCTTGGCGAGTCAAGCTCCATAAACCATCGGCTCCAACCAGCACATCACCTTGAACAGGCGGGTCATCGCCCACGCGCAAGCACACGCCTTCTTCCTCTGTGTCGTCAAGCTCCACCACGCTGCGCCCAACGCGTATAGACACATCAGCCATTTGGCTTAAGTTGTCTGCCAAAACACGGTGTAAATCGGCGCGGTGTACGCACAGGTAAGGGGCACCGTATCGCTTTGCAGCTGTCATACCCAATGGCAACGTGGCCAATACACGGCCGGTGGACACCGAGCGCACCACCAAGTTGTCGGGTTGGCTCGCAAGCGGCGTTAAGGCCTCGAGCAAACCCCAGGACTGCAAAATGCGTGTCGCATTTGGACCGAGCTGTACGCCAGCCCCAACTTCGCCCAACACACCGTACTGCTCGAATACGCGAACCGTGTGGCCTTGACGCGCGCAGGCGATGCCCGCAGCCATACCGCCAATGCCGCCACCTGCGACCAGCACCTGCGCAGCTGATGAGTGACCGCCTTGATCTGCACAACCCCACACCATTACATATCTCTTCGTTTGATGAACATTAAATAATGACGTATTTTGACAGAAGCACGTCGCTGCCCTCACCTATAAAAAAAGCCCCGCTTGCATGACACGCGAGGCTTTTAAGCTGCAGCACCTCAGTGCCCGGCGTTGCGATTAAGCCGCAACGTCTTTGGCCACCTGCGCATACTCGTCGATTGCATCGAAGTTCATGTAACGGTAAATCTGCGCACCGTCTTTGTTGATTACACCCATGTCGGCATGGTATTCAGCCACTGTGGGGATTCTGCCCAACTTTGAACAAATAGCAGCCAACTCGGCTGAGCCCAAGAACACATTGGCATTTTTACCCAAACGGTTGGGGAAGTTGCGTGTAGAAGTGGACATCACTGT
>CALBWZ010000250.1 GCA_937893415.1 uncultured Comamonadaceae bacterium
GAGAGCAAGCTAGGTTTTTCCCTACTGACGCAGCGCTGGCGTCTTGGGCCGCCAGCGCATACGAGCAAGACGCCCGTGTGGTGTACGAGTAAGTTTTTGAGCTGATTAAGCGTTGGTTTGCTGCTTCACATTTGGATTGCTATCTGTGTCGTCAGGTATGTGAGCCTTGGTCGTGATGGGCCCAGTGCCACTGAAGCGGTCTAGCAGCACGTAAATCACAGGCGTAATAAACAGCGTGACCACCTGCGACAACAGCAAGCCGCCAACCACTGCCAAGCCAAGGGGCTGGCGCAATTCAGAGCTGGCACCGTGGCCAAAGGCAATGGGCAGTGCGCCGATAGCTGCTGTGAGCGTGGTCATCATGATGGGGCGAAAGCGCAGCACACAGGCTAGGCGTATGGCATCAACAGCAGCCATGCCCTTGTGGCGCTGCGCATCGAGTGCAAAGTCAATCATCATGATGGCGTTTTTCTTCACAATGCCAATGAGCAGCAGCAAGCCAATCGTTGCAATGATGGTGATATCTTGCCCAAACAGCTGCAGGGTGAGCAGCCCACCGACCACGGCAGAGGGCAGGCCGGCCAGTATGGTGATGGGGTGAATAAAGCTCTCGTACAGCATGCCTAGCAAGATGTAAATCACAATCACCGCAGCCAGCAAGAGCACCACTTGACTGGTCTGCGACGCTTGGAATACAGCTGCATCGCCGCCATAGCTGGTGATGATGTTGGTGGGCAGGTCAATGTCTTTGACATAGCTGTCAAGTGCTTGTGTGGCTTGGCCCAGCGGTATGCCTGGGCTCAAGTTGAAGCTGATGGTGACGGCTTGCAATTGACCTTGGTGGTTGATGCTGGTAGGCCCCAAGCTGCGTTTGATGCTGGCAAATGCCGACAGGGGTACCAAGTCACCGTTGGTCGTGCGCATGTGCAGCTGTAGCAAGTCTTGTTCAGATTGTGAGGTGGGGTTGTTGATGGTCAAGATGACCGACCATGCGCCAGAATCTGTGTAAATGCTGGCCACTTGGCGGTCGCCAAACGCCGAGTACATCATGTTGCGAAGCGCTTGGCTTGTAATGCCTAGTAGTTGCGCGCGTTCGCGGTCAAGAACGACCTCCGCTTGCAATGCGCCGCTCTCGGAGTCGCTGGTCACATCGGTAAAACGCTCGTCGGACTTGAGCTTGTCCATCACCTTGTTGGTCCATTCTTGTAGCGCACTGCCGCTGACGCTTTGCAATGTGTACTGGTATTGGCTGCGACTTGAGCGTCCACCAACACGCAAGTTTTGCATCGGTATAAAAAACACCTTGACGCCTGCAACACCAGAAGTTGCTTGACGCATCTCACCCAGTACCGATTGCATGTCACCGCGTTCGCTTTTAGGCTTGAGGGTGATGAACAACCGTCCACTGTTGCCACCAAATACCGCCGCTGCCATGCTGGCAACTGCTGGGTGTTGCTGCGTGCGTGCGGCCACGTCGTCGAGCAGACGCTGCATGGTTTCTGGGCCGACGTCCTCTGCGCCCACCACACTGGCCATGACTTGGCCAATGTCTTCTTGTGGGAAAAACCCCTTAGGCATGTTGATGAACAAGCCAACTGTCAAGGCCACACTGGCCAAGGTGACGCCAACCATGGTTTTTTTATGCGCCAGCGCCCAATCAAGCCAGTGCGTATAGCCACGCAAGGTGGCTTGGAAGATGTTCTCAAACCACTGTGTGCTGTTGTGTGTCCAGCCCTGTTGATGGGCTTGGGCTTTGGCATCATGCGGTTTGAGGAAGCGGCTACACAGCATGGGCACCAAGGTGAGAGACACCACGGCTGAGACCAAAATCGCCAAGCCAACAATCACGGCAAACTCGTGAAACAGCAGACCCAATGTGCCAGGCATAAAGAAGATGGGAATGAGTACCGCGATCAATGAAATAGAGATGGACACAATCGTGAAAGCAACCTCGCGAGCGCCTTTTATAGCGGCCTCAAAAGGCTGCATGCCGTCTTCAATGTGCCTGACAATGTTTTCTAGCATCACGATGGCATCGTCGACCACCAAACCAACTGCCAGCGTAATGCCCAGCATGGAAATGTTGTCCAAGCTGTAGTCAAAGTAGTACAGCAAAGACATCGCTGAAATCAGCGACACGGGGATAGACAAGGTAGGAATAACGGGGGCAGATACGCGGCGCAAAAACAAGAAAATAACCAATACAACCAGGGCGATGGTGAGTGCC
>CALBWZ010000251.1 GCA_937893415.1 uncultured Comamonadaceae bacterium
TCAAATTGCATGGCAATGGTGTTGACCAACATGTGCACACTGGGCCTACCCGTATCGACTGTGAAATGTGCAGTTTCTTTGTAAAAGTCGTCTCGCTGGTCAAACAAGTCCTGCAGCCGTTTGGCAGCATTGCCACCCTGCAGCAAGGGCCGTACCGTGTCAAAGCGCAACCGCTTGGCGAGTTTAGCTGGGCTGGAGCGTAAATAAACCACCCACGTATTGGCGCGTAATTCGCGTCGGTTATCGCTGCGCAACACGGCGCCTCCGCCTGTTGCGATGACGGTGCCATCGCAGCCATCGACTGGTCGGTTGCGGCACAGATTGGCTATCACGTTTTGCTCAACATCACGAAACGCTGGCTCGCCTTGCATGTCAAAGTAATGTTTGATGGAGCAGCCCAATTCGCGCTCAATTTCATGGTCACTGTCCACAAAACGCAAATTGAGCCGTTTGGCCAAATGCCGACCCACCGTTGTTTTGCCAGATCCAGGCATGCCGACAATCGCAATAACAGACATGGTGGTAAGCAACTAGGCATTTAAAAGCATTAACCAGGCGACTCCCTTTTAGCGCTGGTCGCGGCAGGGGGCGCCAATATATGCGGCGTTAAAAAAATCAACATTTCTGACTTGTCAGAACGTGTTGAGCGGTTGCGAAATAACAGGCCCAATCCTGGAATATCACCCAAGAATGGTACCTTGGTGACAACCTCTCTATCGTAACGCTCGAATATACCGCCTATCACAGCTGTCCCGGCATTGTCGACCAACACTTGTGTTTGAACGTGTTTTGTATTGATGGCCACGCCTTGGGCAGTGGTTTCACCTCGGCTGTCTTTGTTGATGTCAACTTGCAACATGACTTGGCCGTGCGGCGTGATGTGAGGCACCACCGCCAAGCGCAGGGTCGCCCGCCTAAACGCAACCGAAGTCCCACCGCTGTTGCTGGTGGATTGGTACGGGTACTCGGTACCCTGCTCTATCAAAGCTTTGACTTGGTCGGCGGTCACTATGCTGGGCCTAGAAACAATCACCCCCCGCCCATCGGCCTCTAAGGCTGATAACTCAAGGTTGATGAAGCGACTGGCATCAGGCGTAAACAACGACACAGCAAAGCTGGCAGCTGAATGACCACCCACGCCAGCAGAAGGCAAGTTCACAAAAGGCTCAATGCCACCTCCCAGCTGACCCGATACCGCAGCGTAACTGGGGCCCAGCACGCCTAGGACTTGGCTGCCATTCAGGCTACCCGCAGTCAAGGCAGGCACCAGGCCACCCCCCAAACGTGCGCCCAGCTCTTGGCTAAAACTGTCGTCGGCCTCCACAATACGCGCCTCAATCAACACTTGGCGCACTGGCACATCTATGAGGGCAATCAGCTCTGCAACGCGCGCCAAACTGGCAGGCACATCGCTGACGAACACTTGGTTGGTGCGCGGCTCAGGCATGACGCTGCCACGGGACGACAGCACGCCCGTCAGACCATGGCCAAGCTGTAACGACACCGTGGGTGTCATGCCTACCTCGTTGTTGGTCTTGCCAGATGCCACGCTGGCACGGGTTTTTGCACCCGTTACATACCCCGCCACATCCACTGCTTTGGCATAGTTCATTTGATAGGCCTTGGTTTGCAGGGGTGTCAACGCTATATCGGCCTGCCTAGCTTGCAAGCGCTGTTGCTGCTCAGCCAACACATGTGCCCTGGGCGCAATCCACATCACATCGCCAGATTGGCTCATGCCCAAGTCGTTGGCGCGCAGCAAGGCATGCAACGCTGCCCGCCAAGCCACAGCCTTCAACTGGACACTCACATCACCCGTCACGCTATTGGCCAACACCAAGTTCACACCTGCCACTTGTGCAATAGCCTGCAACACCGTATGAATTGGTGTATTCGTGACATCCAAAGTCAGCAAGGCCTCTGC
This sequence comes from uncultured Comamonadaceae bacterium, assembly GCA_937893415.1. GTDB lineage: Bacteria > Pseudomonadota > Gammaproteobacteria > Burkholderiales > Burkholderiaceae_C > RS62. Next base: position 1,925 of record CALBWZ010000251.1, read on the forward strand.
ATGCCCATCGGTCTTTGAGGTCTTTGAAGCCTGTAAATCCCCAATGGCTTTTAAAATGTCCGGTTCTTGGCTTGTCGCACCGCCAAAACCCACCAGCTCTGGCAGCTTGACGGGGGCTTGTTGGGTTGGGTCAGGCCGCAAGTCGGGCCCATCAGGCGGTATCACGTGTGGTACAGCATGGCCACCCAGCGCGGTGTAGCTAAAAATTTGAGTAGACCGTTGCGCCAACTCACGCTGCTGAGCCACATCAATCAGTGTTTCATCTGTGCTGGGCTTAGACGTTTGGCAAGCGGCAACACAGGCGGCGAAAGCAAGCGTCAAGAACCGCTTTCTGTTGTGTGTTGAACCCGTCATGGAGACCCCCTTAGCGGATCGACCACCAAAGCCTTGCCCATACTCAAGGTCAAGCGTGCGGGGCTGATGCGCTGCACGCGCTGCCCGTCTGAACCCAAGCGCTGGCCTACCCTCACACGCCATGCCTGCCCACTGGCTTGAACCAAGGCCACCGTTTCGCCGCCTGCCTGCACAACGCCAAGCAACTGCATGCTCGCTAAAGGCACAGACAAAGCTTGTAATTTACGAGCAGCGTAAGACCAGCCTAATGCGCGCTTACCCAAACTGGGGTGCTCTTGCTGAACAAGTGGCTGCTGCCCTGGCTCTGTCAACACTGTCGGAGTGGTCTGCACGGTATTGGCAGTCAAAACAGTAAAAGGCGAGCGTCCAGCGTGGTACTGGCCGGCTAGGGGTGTGTCAGGCTGACGATGGACAGGGGTGCCACTGATGGTCAGCTCGACCTGTATGTGACCTGACGGCAAAGACTGCATGGACAGTGCAGACCAAGACACATGTGCCGACAAATCAACCAAGCTTGCACCCACTGCGGACCAGTCCCCGTGGAACTTCAGCGTGCCTTGCCTCCAAGCATCGAAAAAAATACCCTCACGGTTTAAGCGCTTCAGCAACTTATCTTCTCGCAACGGCTTAGAACTGGCCTGTGACATGTGGTCGGCGATGGCTTTTAATAGATCAAAGCGCTGGCTTTCAACAAATTGCGCTTGCGCTAATTGCTGGCTACGCGAGGCCGCTCGCTGTGATTGCGCGACCAGTGCTTGCTGGCGAGGCTCATACACGTTGTACCAAAAAATGGCCCACAGCGTCGCCCATACCACCAAAAGTGCCGCGACTTGCCAACGCCGCTCCCAACGTATGGCGTCTCCCCAAGGGAGGGCCAATACATCCAAGTTGCGCAACTCAGCCCAAGTCATGGCGTGGTTACGTTGGTTGGACTTGGGACCGCCACACCACTCTCAACACGCAGACCACCTCCACTGTGCGCGTTGATGAGATGCGGGCGAAACTCGATGTCCACGTTTACCGCGCCAGAGGCATCGCTCTCGCTAGACACCAAGACAATGTCAACTTTGTAAGCCCAGCGAGCGCGCAGCGCCTGCAGCCAAGCTGTTGCATCTGCCACGCTGCGGACTTGGCCACGCACATTGAGCCGCCCGTCTTGCGCCGTCACGCCAACGACTGCGGTGTGCGCCGTCATGTCACGGCTTAAAACTTGCAACATGTGCAGCCCCCATTGCTGCCACAAGTCTTTTGTACGTTGTTGCTGCGCTTGCAGCTGCCGTTGGTTCAGCTGCTGGCGCAATTGCGCCAGCGTTGCTGTTGCTGTAGGCATGGGCGCAGTTGCAACGGTAGAGGACAGATCAAGCGTGTTGGCTGTCACCCAGAGCTGCGACCACAACACCCACATCAGCACACACCCTGAGCCGACCAAGCCTGCACACAACAGCAGCCAAGAGCCTTGCTCGTAGCGCCTGGCAGCGTGCGCACGGTAGGGCAATAGATTCAACGGGCTTGGCACCGCTTGCGCAGCCGTTAGCTGGTCAGAAGCTGAAGCCTTTGGCGCGGCAGCCACCCATCGCCAACACCGACTTTCACGAGGTTGGGCGGTACAGCATGCGCGCCATAAGTCTTCTAGTTTGGCGGTTTCGATGGCGTAAACCTGCAGCAAATGCATGTCTTGTTGAACCGCAGCATTCTCTTTGAATACCGCGTCCACACTCATGGCCTGCTCTGAATCGCAGCTCGCCTGAACGAACAGCAGCACTTCAACGCGCTCTTGCTCTGCGTTTAACCAATTGGGCAACACCAACTCGCTGGTCCATACCGCGTGGACCGGGACCAGCAAACACACCCTCAATGGCATACGCAACCTACGTCGCCACCGACACCAATGCCCCACCTTGTCTGCCATGGCGAGCACACTTAAGCCATCTTGCAGGCACACAGTTGCATCCCACACTCCAGGTTTGGTGATGAGGCTTGGCATGGGCAGCGCTGGTATGGACAACAAGTTCATTGGAGACAGGAGCGTGGCTTGCGCGACCACCGCTACAGCGGGTCACCACACAGAGATATGAATTCAATATAGTTACATTATACCAAACGGGTATAGGTAACTTCACCTACTTGGCGGTGTATTTAGAGGTGGTTTGTGACAGTACAACGCTTGAATAAAAGTGACAACGCAGCCATAGCTGTTGTAATAGGGCTTGTAAGTCAAGGGTTTCTATAATCAGAGCAATAAACTTTCACAGCGCATGGCCACTCCAACTGCAAACAACAAGCCCAGCGACCCATCGCGTGGCTCCCATCCAAACCACAAGTCCGACATGACACGCAAGACAAAGTCCACAGCCAAACCAGATGGCAGCCCAGCAGGCATTGTGTTCAAAGGCTTGGCGTGGCTGATTGGCCTGTGCGCAGCTGGCGGCATTGCTTTGGCCATGGGCGGGGCGTTTGTGTTGGCTGTTGCGTTTCCCAACCTGCCAGATGTCAGCCAACTGGCTGACTACCGTCCCAAACTGCCACTGCGCGTGTACACATCTGACAATGTGCTGATGGGCGAATTCGGTGAGGAGCGCCGCGAATTTGTACCAATAGAAGACGTGCCCTTGGTGCTCACACGCGCCGTTCTTGCTGCTGAAGACGCCAACTTTTTTAACCACAACGGCGTTGATATGAAAGGCATCGCCAGGGCCGTTTTGGCCAACCTAGGCCGAGCCAAAAGCCAAGGCGCATCCACCATCAGCATGCAAGTGGCGCGCAACGTGTATTTGTCAGCTGAAAAAACCTACACGCGCAAAATTTATGAACTGCTCATGACCTTCAAGCTGGAATACCAATTGAGCAAAGCTCAAATATTGCAGATTTACATGAACCAGATTTACCTGGGCCGACGCGCCTATGGGTTTGCTGCCGCTTCACGCACCTATTTTGATAAGCCACTGGACCAACTCAGCATTGCAGAAGCCGCCATGCTGGCTGGCTTGCCCAAGGCACCGTCTGCTTACAACCCCATTCGCAACCCAAAGCGCGCGCGGCTTCGCCAGCTCTACATCATTGACCGCATGGAGATCAATGGCTTCATTACGTCCGCCCAAGCGCAAGCAGCCAAAGTCGAAAAATTGGTTATCAACCGCCCAAGTAATGACGAAAAACTGCACGCTGAGTACGCTGCGGAAATGACGCGCCTAGCCATTTTTTCGCAGTATGGCGAAGAGACCTACACACGCGGTATCAACGTCTACACCACGATCAACTCAAAAGAGCAACAAGCCGCCTACACCGCGCTGCGAAATGGTTTGTTGTCGTATGAGTCGCGTCAAGCCTTTCGTGGCCCAGAGAGCAACATAGACTTGCCCACAGATCCAGAAGCCCGCGCAGACGCCATAGACGAGGCCTTGGCCGACGTTCCCGATTTCGGTGACTTGGTCCCAGCTATTGTTTTAAGCGCGACGGACAAACAAGTCGTGGTACAGCGCCAAGACGGCGAAACCGTCACCATGACAGGTAAAAGTTTGGTGGCGGCCACGTCTGCGCTGCGCAGCAACGCCCAGCCGAAAACACGCATTCGCGAAGGCTCAGTCATTCGCATCGTGCGCCATACCGACAGTTGGTCCATTACCCAAATACCTGAGGTCGAAGGCGCGCTGGTTAGTCTCAACCCCGCCAACAACCACATCGTGGCTCTGGCTGGTGGGTTTGATTTTGGCAAGAGCAAATTCAACCATGTCACCCAGGCTTGGCGTCAACCAGGCTCAAGCTTTAAGCCCTTCATCTACTCGGCGGCATTAGAAAAAGGCATTACACCCAGCACGGTTGTCAACGATGCCCCGTTGTTTTACACCGCAGAAGAGACCGGAGGTGAACCATGGGAGCCTAAAAATTACGACAACCAATTCGATGGCCCCATGTCTATTCGCAGGGGATTGGCCAGATCCAAAAACATGGTATCAATTCGTGTGTTGCAAGTGGTTGGGCCTCAGTCGGCACAAAACTGGGTGACGCGGTTTGGCTTTGATGCTAAAAAACACCCGCCCTACCTGACCATGGCGCTGGGTGCGGGCTCAGTCACACCATTGCAATTGGCCACTGGCTACAGCGTATTTGCCAACGCCGGGCACTTGGTACCCCCACAACTCATAACCCGTATTACAGACCAGCGGGGCCATGTGCTGTTTCAAAGCAAGCCCACTGTGCTGAATGACAGCACGCGAGTCCTATCACCTCGCAATGCGTTTGTGATGGGAGACATGCTGCAAGAAGTTGCCCGCACCGGGACTGCGGCCAAAGCGCAGCGCGAACTGAAACGCCCAGACCTGTACGGCAAAACCGGCACGACCAACGAGTCACAAGATGCTTGGTTTGTTGGCTACCAAGCCTCACGCGTGGCCGCCGTTTGGGTAGGCTATGACATACCGCGTAAATTGGGTAACAGCGAAACGGGCGGTGGCTTGAGTTTGCCAATTTGGGTGGACTATATGCGGGTAGCGCTGAAAAACGTGCCTGAGCAACCCCCTGTCGTACCAGAAGGGGTCTTCTCAAGTGGTGGCGAGTGGTACTTCAGCGACATGGGCCCCAGCAACAGCATACGCACCTTGGGTATGCTGCCTGACGGCTCTTCGTTCAATCCAGACATTTCAGGTGTGCTTGCACCCAGCGAAAAGAGCAATATACTGGATTTGTTCCGCGAGTAACACCCAACAGCGTCCGGGTTGAGGGTGTGCAGTGTCTGTTCGGCTTAGCCAAACGTCAACGGTAAGCCTGATTGCTCGCTGGCGCAAAAACTCATATCGGCAAAGAACTCGTTGCCAGTTTTGGTGTCACGCCACACGCCATCTTGCAAACGGTAGTGGAACCCCCCGGCTTTAGCTGCCAACCAAATTTCCTGCAGCGGTTTTTGCAGGTTGACGATCAGCTGGCTGCCGCCAGCAAACTCTACCGTAATCATCCCGCCAACCCGCTGGTTGTCTATATCGGCATCCGTTTCGTCATTGATACGGTCGCAAGACAGCTCTATCGCCGTTAAGGCAAGCTCTGCCGCGTCTAAATACTCTGAATCTGTCATAACGGTGTGATGGTTACTTTTTAAAAGGTTTGATTATGGCTATTCGGCAAGCCGAGAGCCTAATGCCATGAGGTCTCATTACAATAACCTAAGCTCGGATTAAAGTGCGTGCCAATTGCCTTATTTTTTAAGATGCGTGGCACTGACCTTACAGGTGCTTGGTTTTAAACATTCACCGCAGTTTCCCGCTATCACATCAACCATCACACAGTTACACAGCCCCACTTTCACAATGCACTCATTCAAAAGAATAGCCTTTATTGTTGTGGTGCTTGCAAGCACCTACACATTGACCAGCTGTGGGCAAAAAGGCCCTCTTAAATTGTCTGTTTCAGCTGCCTTGGGCCCAGCATCAACCTTCAACGTGCCCGCTTAAACAGGCTCAAGCGCTCAACGGCAACACCTCAACTACACAAACGCTATGTCACAACGTTTACCCCATGGCTCGCAGCTGTCGTACCTCGCGCAAATGAACAACAACGGAGAGCGCGACCAGCTAGAGCTTCACCTTGAGGGCGTAGCCCTGAATGAATTGGCACACACACACCACACGCCGTTGTTTGTGTACTCAAAAGCTGCCATGCTTGATGCCCTCGCCGCATACACCGCCGGGTTTGTGGGACGTGACGCCTTGGTCTGCTATGCCATGAAAGCCAACTCATCGCTCGCTGTCCTACAAGTATTTGCCCAAGCGGGCTGTGGATTTGACATTGTTTCAGGCGGCGAGTTGGCCCGTGCACTCAAAGCAGGTGCGGACCCAGACAAAATCATCTTCTCTGGCGTTGGTAAAACGCGCGCTGAAATGACAGAAGCTTTAGGCGTTGGTATTGGTTGCTTTAACGTTGAAAGCTTGGCCGAGCTTGATGTGCTCAATGAAGTGGCCATGGGCATTGGCCAGCGTGCCCCCGTCAGCCTGCGTGTCAACCCAGATGTTGACGCCAAAACCCACCCCTACATTTCCACAGGGCTGAAAGGTAACAAGTTTGGCATTGGCCATGCCGATGTTGTTGCGGCTTACGAGTATGCGGCAGCCTTGGATGGCTTGCGTGTGGTGGGCATTGACTGCCATATAGGGTCTCAAATTGTTGACAGTGCCCCCTATCTAGACGCTGCAGACCGCATGCTGGACTTGGTGCAAGCCGTTGAAGCCAAAGGCATACCCATCAACCACTTAGACTTTGGCGGTGGGTTGGGTATTGACTATGCAGGCGATGCGCCCCCAAAAGCCAGCGCCCTGTGGGCTGAACTGTTCAAAAAGATTGATGCGCGCGGCTTTGGCGAGCGCAAGATATTGGTTGAACCTGGACGCAGTTTGGTTGGCAATGCTGGCGTGTGCTTGACGCAAGTGCTGTATTTAAAGCCTGGTGAGCAAAAAAACTTCTGCATCGTCGATGCGGCCATGAACGACTTGCCTCGTCCTGCCATGTACCAGGCCTTTCACGAAATCGTGCCAGTACAACCAAGGCTTGCGAGCACCACCACCACCATGGATGTTGTAGGTCCCGTGTGTGAGAGCGGTGACTGGTTAGGTCACGACCGCAACCTGTGTGTGCAAGCTGGTGACACGCTGGCAGTTCTGTCTGCTGGCGCCTACTGCATGAGCATGGCCAGCAACTACAACACGCGCAACCGCGCCGCTGAAATCTTGGTGGACGGTGAAACCGCCACGGTCATACGCGAGCGCGAGCGCACTGAAGACCAATGGCGCGGCGAACGTATGCTGTAAACGGTCTAAGACCGACCGCGCACGGCAAGCAGTAAGTTGCCAAAGCCTTTTTTAGGCGCCAACCGGCTCAGCAGCAGTGCGGTCAAGACAATGCCGTAGAACCAAACGTCGGCAAAGTCCTGTTTGCCACTGCGCATCCACAAGAAATGCAATACAGCCAGGCCCGCTACCACATACACCGCCTTGTGCAGCAATAACCAGCGTTTTGCGCCCATGCGCTTTAATACACGTTTGGGTGATGTCACAGCCAAGGTCGCAAGCAACATCCAAGCGGATATGCCAACCGTAATAAATGGGCGTTTCCAAATATCAGCCGCGATGGCCATCACATCGAGACCCATGTCCAACGCGCTGTAGCTCAGCAAATGCACTGTGGCGTAAAAGAACACAAATAAACCCAGAAGACGGCGTACGGTTACCACCGAGGGCGCGTTGAATGCACGGCGAAGTGGTGTCACTGCCAACACCAGACACAGCATGCGCAGCGTCCACTCTCCCGTGTTGCGTATCAAGGCTTCGCCAGGGTTCGCACCCAAATCGTTGTTCAGCAATGCCCATATCAAGCTGCCCAACGGCGCCAGCGCCAACAGCCACATAGCAGGCTTGACCCAGCTGGGCAAGCGCAAGCGCCAATTCATAACCCAGTCGTCCTGACGCTTAAAAATTGCGACGCAAATCCATACCGGCATACATCTGAGCAACTTGCTCTGCGTAGCCGTTGAACAGCTTGGTGTCTAGGCGCTTGGCAAACAAGCCGCCATCACCCAAGCGTCGCTCAGTCGCTTGGCTCCAACGTGGGTGACTCACATCCGGATTGACGTTGGAATAGAAACCGTACTCTTGGGCCGCTGCTTCATTCCACGCTGTCTTGGGCTGTTTGTCAGTCAAGCGAATGGTGACAATGGATTTGGCGCTTTTGAAACCATACTTCCACGGCACCATCACGCGCACGGGTGCGCCACTTTGGTTGGGCAAGATTTTACCGTACATGCCCACAGTCAGCATGGTGAGCGGGTGCATGGCCTCGTCCATGCGCAGGCCTTCTGAATAAGGCCAATCCAAGCCGCCGTAGCGCAAGCCCGGCATGGTCTTGGCATCTGCAAGGGTCAGAAACTGCACGTACTTGGCGCTGCTCAGAGGCTGCACTTCAGCCAATACTTTTGACAGCGAGTAACCCAACCAAGGAATCACCATAGACCACCCCTCAACACAACGCAGGCGGTAGATGCGCTCTTCGATTGGGGCGAGTTTAAGCAGTTGGTCTATATCAAACGTGCGAGGCTTTCCCACCAAACCCTCAACCCTAACCGACCAAGGACTGGTCTTTAAAGTGTGCGCATTCTCATAGGGATCAGACTTGTCTGTGCCAAATTCGTAAAAATTGTTATAGGTGGTGGCATCTTTGATGGGGGCCACTTTATCGGTGGCACGTGCGCCGGCAACGGCTGAACTGACAGACGACAAGTTGCTGACTGGAACAACTTGAGGACTGCGGGTCAAGGCTGAAGCTCGACCGCTGGCCAATGCCGCCACCCCGGCACCAACACCTAATCCTGCGAGTTGCAGCCACTGGCGGCGCTGAATGTAAGCCGATTCAGCCGTCACCTCGCGCTCTGCTACGGCACCCGACCACACCTCTTGAACAACTTTGCGAACCATATCCCACTCCTGCTAACCCATATAGATGCTGGCATTCGATTGAATGCCATACACATTGCAATATTCGCAGCTTATAGGCCCGTGGTTACAACTGCTTGCACAAAACCCTATGCATGAGTCGGTAAGCGGCGCTTACAACTCGCCATAGCTGTGCAAACCAGACAAGAACATGTTCACGCCTAAGAACGCAAACGTGGTAATTGCCAAACCCACCAAAGCCCACCATGAGGCCACGGTGCCTCGCAGGCCCTTCATCATGCGCATGTGCAACCATGCAGCATAATTCAGCCACACGATCAAGGCCCAGGTTTCTTTAGGGTCCCAACTCCAGTAGCCGCCCCAAGCCTCGGCGGCCCACAAAGCGCCCAATACCGTGGCAATGGTGAAGAAGGCAAAGCCAACCGCAATGGCCTTGTACATCACGTCGTCAAGCACCTCGAGGCTTGGAAGGCGCGCGGCAATGCGTTTGCGTCCAAACAAGATACCGGCCACCATCAGGGCTGAGATGCCGGTGTAGACCACCCAGTAGCCCGTGCCGCCATCTTGCGTAGACATCCTGAACACCAATGGTTCAAAACACAGCACCACGCCCAGCACCCACAACGGGGCAAGCTTGAGCCAATTGGTTTCTGTAGCCTGTTGTTTCACCAAGTAAGCAAACGCGACCATGGCTGCGATGGCAAATGTGCCGTAGCCAATAAAGTTGGCTGGTACGTGCACTTTCATCCACCAGCTTTGCAAAGCTGGCACCAAAGGCTGGATGGCCTGCGCTTCCCGAACCAGTGTGTACCACAGCAAAAACGCCACGCCCGCACTCACCACCAACATCACAAACGCACCCATGGTGCGGGTTTGGTAATGTGACTCGTAGTACAGGTAAAAGGTAGCCGTCAGCCAGCAAAACAACACGAATACCTCGTACAAATTGCTCACTGGAATATGGCCAATGTCTGGACCCATTTGGTGGCCTTCGTACCAGCGCACCAGCATGCCGACCACGGCCAATACCACAGCAGTCCATGCCAAACGCGAGCCCAACAACTCCATGGTGTCCGCTGATTTAGACACAACCATGCCCAGCCAGTAAAACGCCGTACTCATAAAAAACAGCACGCACATCCACAAAATAGCCGACTGGCTAGAAATGAAATACTTGAGCAAGAACACTTGATCGGCCCGTGCCAAGTCAGCACCTTCAGGTGTCTGATACAACCAAATGGCCAACAGCGCTACAGCGCCACCGCCCATCATCAGATTGGCAGCAGGCCGCCAAAACCAACCTAGCGCGACCGCTGCTGGCAAAACACCCAGCAAAATACCTTGTTCGTAAACGTCCATGGCCGTTTGATAACGCCAAAATGAAACAACAGTCGCCACCACCATGATGGCTGCAAAAGCCCAATCTTTCAGGAGCAAGCGCTGGAAAAAGCTGGGCTCGTCATAGAAGGCCGCATCTGCGGCGGGGGTGTGTTTATTGGCTGTCATGGGGCTACCTGCATCAGTCGTTGTTTCAATTGGTCAAAGTCTTTGTCACCGTCCATGGTCTTGCGGTTGGACGACAAGGCCATTTGGGCATGCGTGGTACCGTCTGGGTTTGGCGACAACCACACCCAAATACGCCGTTCGCGCACATACAGCATGGCAAACACGCCGATGATGAGGAACAAGCAGCCCAGGTACACCACCGTCTTGCCGGGTGCTTTGGCCACTTGGAATACGCTGGCTTGCACATGGTCAAAATCGTCCATTGCAAACACCATAGGCGCAGGGTAAAAGAACGAGTCGCTCAAAGCCAATACAGATTGGCTTAAAAAAGTTTGACTGGCTGCATCGCGGGCCAGTTCTGGCAGGCTGGCTTGGTCACGGCTGACTTGCACCAACTCAAACAGCAACGCATTGAGCAAACTGACCATGGCATCGCTGGTTCTTTCGCGGTCGTTGTCTGGCACTGCCTGCTCTAAAAAGTATGACATAGCCGTTAAGCCACCCACACGCAAAGGGACACCGTTGAGGCCAACCCCAGGACTGGGCGCGGCTTGTAAAAATGGATCGGCGCCAGAGAACAAGGCCAGCATGCGCTGGGCAGACACGCGCAAGGCGTCGCGGTCTTGCGCATTGCGCCCCACCTCGGCCACGTCCATGTAACGCTCTACCGCCTTGTTGCGCATACCCTCATTGGCCAGCGCAGTCCTCAGGGCTATAAAACCTGCTGCGCTGTCATTGTCATCAACTGGGACACGCAAATAGCGAAATGGCTCTGCGGGCGTGTCACGCACACCCCACAAAAACACGCGCTGGTCGTCCATATCCACTGGGAACATGTAGTTGTTAAATTCACGTGCTTGGCCAGCGCCATCGCGTAACTTGTAAGCAAAACTGGGACCCACATTGCGCAAATCTTCGTCTCGGGTACCTTTTGCGCCTGAACCCAAGTGGTCTTTCAGGCGGCTACCCAAATCGACTGCACGCACATCGGTGCCGCCAAGATTGGCGCGCGGGTTGACCGCCACCATGTTCTCAACGTTGATCACACGCAAACCGGTGTACTCAAGGCTTAGGTTTTCGTTGCCTTTGGACAAGTTGGTAGTGGTACCAATCACCCCTTCGACCTTGAACGGTGCCACCACGGTGCCCAGCGGCAACGCCTTGGCCCGAATGGTAGAGCCCCCGTCGTCGAAGCTAGATTGATAAATTTCTACGCCCTTAAAGCTAACCGGGTGGTTAACCGCTACGCGGTGCGCAGTTTGCGCGCCTGTGGCCTTGTCGTGAATGACGATGTCGCTGGCAAACAGCTTGGGCATGCCGGTGCTGTAATACTCCACAATGAATTTTTTTAATTCAACTGAAAATGGCAAGTCTTGTAACACCACACCGTCTGATTGGCTCAGTATGGCCGTGCTGGCCTGTGTGCCTTCAGTGACCAGCAAATTGCCGCGGTAAGTGGGGTTGTTCGGTGACAAACGGTGCTGCGCAGGCACATCGGCAATCATGCCACCACCATCAAAAGCCGTTTTATCGCCGTACCACATTTGAGCTCGAACAACCATGTCGCCGTCAAACAAAGCACCCACGCAAATCAGTACGATTGAACTGTGGGCAGCCAAATAACCCAGTTTATTGGCAGTGCCTTTTTTAGCCGCAACCATCACACCTTGGCCGTTAGGGGTCACGCGGTCTTGGGTTTTAATTTTCCATCCGGCACGTGACAGTTGGCGTTGAATGCGCTGCGATGCCACTGACACAGACTCGCTCAACATGCTCTCGCCCTTGTGGCCAAACGCTTTCAAGCTTTGGCTGCGCATGCCTTCTTTGTATTGTCGTATGTCGACCAAGATTTTGGGCGCATTGCGCGAAATGCACAACGATGTGCTGAGCACCAAAAATGCCAAGATCAATAAAAACCACCATGCGCTGTACACCGTGTACAAAGACAATGTGTCAAACACATCGGCCCAGTAGGGGCCAAATTGGTTGACGTAGTTGTTAAACGGCTCGGCTTGCTTCAGCACTGTGCCAATCACAGAGGCAATACAAATCACTGACAACAGCGAAATGGCAAAACGCATAGACGACAGCAACTCTGATGCGTTACGCAACCACACAATGCGGGTCTTAATTTGAATGCCTTCGGTACTAACGGTCATGCGCGGTGCTGGTCTAATAAGGTGTTGTCAGTGCTGCCAGGGTGTGCTGTCAAGCACACATCAAGAAAAAAGGCGGGCTTCTCATTGAAGACCGCCTGAATCAGAGTTCACAGCTCAGCGGTTGGTTCCCGCATTGTGCAGCGAAATATGCCATTTCGCTTATATTGCCGATGATTGTGGAGGCTTTTAAGCACTCCAAACGCACCACAGATCAGCGCAAACCAGCAATGTAGTCAGACACAGCCTTGATTTCCAAATCGTTCATGCGTGACGCGACCCCAATCATCACGCTGTTGTTCGCGCGACTGCCGTTTCTAAACATAGTGAGCTGCGTGGCGGTGTAGTCCGCATGTTGACCACTCAAACGTGGGTATTGCGAAGGAATACCAGCACCGTTGGGGCTGTGGCAGCCAGCACACGCAGGCACGTTGCGCCCAGCGATGCCACCGCGGTAGATGCTCTCACCCAACACAACGAGTTCTTTTTCAGTGGCCGCGCCTGGCTTACCTGTTTGTGACGCCAACCAGTAAGACACATTGCGCATGTCGTCATCGGACAGCATGCTTGAAAATCCAGACATGATGGCATTGGCACGCTTGCCAGATTTAAATTCTTGCAGCTGCTTCACCAGATATTCTGGATGCTGCTGCGCCAATTTAGGGTTGGCGGGGGATGTTGAATTGCCATCAGCCGCGTGACACGCTATGCACACTTGGCTGTAAAGGGCTGCGCCTTTAACGAGGTCAGGTTTGGCTGGCGTAGGCGCAGCTTCGGCTGCTGTTGCGCTGGTGGTGCACAAGAGGCTGAGGCTGAGGGCTGCAACGCTGGCAAAAGAAGCAAACAATTTCATGGCAAGAATCGTGGCTGTAACACGTATGACTGCAAAAGGTTGGATAAGGTGGGGCTGCTGGCTTTTTATCAGACAGCCTTGCCCACCGCATCTCGTCATTTTACAATGACTATTCAGGTCCACCGGGGATAACCCCAATGGACGACCAAATGGATTCATTTTGACCGCCTCATCGACCCCAAAAAACGCCGCTAACGAAGCGCCAGACTCAAACAGTACAACTGAAGGTATCAGTGCAGAAGCGGCCATGGGCTGGCTGCACACGGCGAGGTTTTTGACCGAAGCGCCGCAGCTGCAACATTTACCAGCGCTGGATGTGCCAGAAATCGCCTTTGTTGGTCGCTCTAACGCCGGTAAATCAACCAGTATCAACACACTGACGCAAACGCGTCGCATGGCATTTGCGTCTAAAACGCCTGGGCGCACGCAGAGCATTAATTTATTTGCGCTCGGCAAACACAACGAAACCGACGCCGTGTTGGCCGACTTACCAGGCTATGGTTATGCGGCCGTTCCCAAAGAGGCGAAACTGCGCTGGCAGCGTGTGATGGCGAACTACCTCATCAGTCGCCCCAACTTACGCGGCATCGTGATGCTGTGTGACCCCCGCCGCGGCCTCACCGAACTAGACGAAATTTTGTTAGACGTCATACGCCCGAGGGTTGAGTTGGGTTTGGATTTTTTGGTCCTGCTCACCAAAGCTGACAAGCTGACCAAAGTGGAGGCCAACAAGGCCTTGTCTATTGCGCGACTACAAACGGGCGGTGGCTCACTCAAACTCTTCTCAGCACTGAAAAAGCAAGGTGTGACTGAAGTGGCGCAGCTGTTGCACCAATGGACACACGATGCCAACTGGACAGGCAACGGCACTCAACACACCGCCAGCAACCATGCCGACAGTGGTTCACACAACGACATGAACACCAACCTTGCCAGCGACATGGATGACCATGCAGACCGCGACTAGCCATTACTGAAGGTATGCGGGTCAGGCTTGGGTGGTTGTACAAACGCATTTTGACCCAAGCACGTCACACACAAGCACTTACATGACCCCCCGAACACCCACCGACACCCCCAACGCCGCCTCGGCGGCCATTCACCACGAACGTGTGACGTTGGCCAACGGCACCACCCTGCAAATGCGCGTGTGCCGCCCGCCTGTGGCGTCTGACGACGGCTTTGGTTCAGCTGCAAACACGACCGCCAACGCACCATCAGACACCCCAACAACCAAGTTGCTGTTGTTTGTGCACGGCTTTCCAGAGGCCGCGTTTGTATGGGATGGGTTGATGGCGCATTTTGCGCAGCCAGCCAACGGTGGCTACACCTGCATTGCCCCCAATCTGCGCGGCTTTGGCGACTCAGACTCTCCCAACAACATTGACGCCTACAAACCCAAATACCTGGTCGACGACTTGGCCTGTCTCATTGCTCATTACACCCATGGCCCGCTGGCCGCATTGGTGGCCCACGACTGGGGCGGCGCCGTTGCTTGGAACCTAGCCGCGACAAGGCCTGAATTGATGCAGCGTTTGCTCATCATCAACGCACCACACCACACTGCTTTTTTGCGCGATTTACGCAGCAGTCCCGCCCAACAAGCTGCCAGTGCCTACATGAATTACTTGGTGCGCGAGGACGCTGAGCTCAGGCTCAGCGCCAACGACTTTGCCAAATTGTGGCCTTTGTTCAACGACACACAAGGCCAAGCGCCCGCATGGCTCACAGAGACTGTCAAACACCAATACAGGGAGGTCTGGTCAAAGGGCTTAACGGGGGGGTGCAACTATTACCGGGCCTCCCCTTTGCGTCCACCATTGG
>CALBWZ010000252.1 GCA_937893415.1 uncultured Comamonadaceae bacterium
GGCGCGTTTATCAAATCCAGTCAGAGCGAAACCTTGCCTGATTTGCAGTTGCATTTTGTGACTGGGATGCTGAAAAACCACGGCCGTGATGTGGTATTTGGTTTGGGCTATTCATGCCACGTGTGTGTGCTGCGCCCTAAGAGCAGAGGCTCGGTGGCCTTGTCCAGTGCAGACCCCCATGCACCACCGCGCATAGACCCTAATTTCTTGAGCGACCCAGACGATGTGCGGCGCTTGGTGCGCGGCTTTGAGCGCATGCGCGAGTTGCTGCGCCAGCCAGCACTGCTGAACTTAGGCGGTGTGGAGTTGTCACCCACCAAAGACGTGATGGGATCCAAAGCCATAGAGGCATTTATACGCGCCAATGCCGATACGATTTACCACCCTGTTGGCACGTGCCGCATGGGCAACAGCGCGTTGGATGTGGTGGACGAGCAGTTGCGTGTGCACGGTGTTAAAGGGCTGCGCGTGGTGGATGCCTCCATCATGCCCACACTGGTTGGCGGCAACACCAACGCGCCCACCATCATGATCGCCGAGAAGGCTGCTGACATGATGTTGGGCAAGCCTGCGCTCAACGCTGCAGCGGTCTAGTCGTCTGGCCAACCAACCAACTCACCCAACCAAGTTGTGACGCAACTCAAGCGCTGCGCCAGCCTAAGCGCCTGACAAACACAATGGCGGCCACTGGCATCAACACGCTGAAGACCACTACCGTGATGAGCAGCGGCGTGAGGTCTTGGTAGTTGGCCGCTACGCTGATGGCTTGCGTGGTCTGGTCTCGCACCTCGCGGTCTAAGGTGAATATTTGGTTGAGGTATTTGGTGCCCAAACTAGACGCTGACAAGGCCAAGTTGGTGAACGAGGCCATAACCGCAAAGTAGGTGGCTTTGAGGTTGGCGGGCGCGGCATTGGCAATCCAAGCCAACATGGGAATCATCGCTATTTGCCCAAGCGGTGACTCAAGTGCAGTGTCAATGACCGCGATAAACCGCGCATCCACCACACCGCCAGTCATGGCTGCAGTCCAGTGGTGTAGTCCCATGCTCATGCCCACGGTAGGCAATGCCAAGATAAAGCTGGCCACGGTTAAAAAACCCACCACATAGACAATCGAGCGCTCAGCCATAAAGCGCCTAAATGCAAACATACCCGCCAGCGTGAGCACGCTGCCTATCAGCGACAAAACGCTGAAAAAACTGGCGTCAAAGCCGAGGTCGTCAATCGTCCACCACGACACACCAGCGCCAGCACTGGGCGTGGCGCGGTACATAAAAATAACCACGGCAGTCCCAATCAAGGTGTTGCGCGCGGTGGTGTCTAAGCTGCGTGTTAAGCGGCGCATCAGCCACAAAATAATGGCAGAAGACCCCAAGAAAATAGCTTCTTGGCTGTAGGCCCAATCCGACAGACCCAGGCCGATGGTGAGCGCCACAAACACGGCGCTGCCGCCCAAAATGGCCCAGTTGGGTTGTGTGCGCTCTGTGACTGGTGTCAGCAGTGTTTTGGCCTCTTGCAGGCTCAGACCTCTGGCAACTTGCGTGTGTATCGCGCGGTGTTGTATCCAGCGTGCGCTGGCAATACCAAGCAGTGAAATGACCGGTATGGCCAACGCCATGAGGTAGACGCTTTGATACAGCGCCAGCTTGGCGGGGCCTTCTAAACCCTTGGTGTCACTGAATGCCCACAGGTTGATGAGTGCAACCAACACAGTGCCACCAATAATGGCCACACGCCCCAAGGTTTGCATGGTGATGTGCATGCGCTTGAGCGTTGCAGCGTTGATGGCTTGGCCTTGTTTGTCCACGCGAGGAACCGCCTCCACTGTCATGGCGTCCGCCACGGCGTCTTGCAGCACATAGCCCACAGGCGAGAGCAGTGCAGCCAGCACAAACCATGCATTCACAGCCCACAGCTCGGCCATGGCATCTCGGTTGCCAATCAGGGCCGCCATGATCAGCAAACTCGTTGCAATGAGCGCAGCACCCAACACCACCAGCCACGACTTGAAGCGCCAGAGCAAGTCCACCAAGTGCCCGATGGGAATTTTGAGTGACCACGGAATAAACGCCCAAAAGCCCAGCGCGGCTAAAAACTCTGCGGATAGGCCTAGGTAGTCTTTGACAAAGAAGGTGCCCACAATCCCCGTAAGCCCTTGGATACCTGCGGCCACATAGACCATGAGCGGGGGCAAGTAAGACCAGCGCATTTCGTCGCGTAGACGCGGCGATGGGGTGCCAGGGCTGTTGACGTTGTCGCTGTCGTTGTTGTCGGTTGTGTTGTTTTGCATGCGGCGGCTCAAATGAAAGTTCTGCGATGAAGTGTGAATAACAGTGGCGTGTGCACCTGTAGGACTGTACCCAACTTCAACGCTGCCATATAGCGCGCATATGAGTAATCGCTTATATTTACTTCTTATTGAATTTTGTAGGAGCAGGGCTATGCAGTGGCGACAAGTGTGGATGGGTTTGGTGTGTGCGTGGGCCACAGGGTCGGCCATGGCCGCACAACCTGCACCCATGGTGTTGCAGCAAGTGGGCCCCCATACGTTTTACGTACAAGGTTTAGCGGCGCTGGGCAGCACAGACAACCAAAACTTCATCAGCAATGCGGGGTTTGTGGTGGCCGCCACAGGCGTGGTGGTGATCGACGCGTTAGGCTCACCTGCGTTGGCCAAACGGTTGATTGCTGAGATCAAAGCCATCACAGACAAGCCCATCACCCACGTCATCGTCACGCACTACCATGCCGACCATATCTATGGCCTTCAGGCGTTTAAAGAAGTGGGCGCTGCCATCGTTGGACAAGAGCGTGCCCGCGAGTACATGTACTCAGACACCGCCAGGCTGCGCTTGAAGGCGTCGCGTACAGACTTGGCGCCATGGATTGACGACACCACCCGCATTGTGGCGGCTGATCAGTGGCTCACAGGCAGCACCACCATGGAGTTGGCGGGCACAACCTTTCAGGTCGATGTGGTGGGGCCTGCCCACACGCCTGAAGACTTGGCCGTGTGGGTGCCATCAGAGCGCGTGCTGTTCTCTGGCGATTTGATATTCAATGGGCGTCTGCCTTTTGTAGGCAAAGCCAACAGCAGCCATTGGATTGAGGCCCTGGAGCACCTGTTGCAATACCCAGCCGCTGCAGTGGTGCCAGGACACGGTGGCGCATCGGCCAACCCATCGTCAGACATAGCCTTGGTGCGTGACTACTTGGTGTACCTGCGCACAACCATGGGTGAGGCCGCAGCCAACTTCGAGCCTTTTGAGTCCGCCTATGAGGCGGTGGACTGGTCGGCGTTTGCGTCGGTACCCATGTTTAAGTTCGCCAACCGCATGAACGCCTACAACACCTACTTGCTGATGGAGCAAGAGGGGTTGAAGGGCATTCAATAGAGCGGCTTGTGGCGCGCACCGGCAGGTGCGCTTGAAGCTGGCGTTGCAGTGACGTCTGCAGACATTACATATTGCGCCTGTATTGCCCGCCCACTTCAAACAAGGCGTCTGTAATTTGTCCCAATGAGCACACACGTACGGCGTCCATGAGAACCTCGAAGACGTTGGCGTTGTCAATCACAGCTTGGCGCAAGCGCTCCAGTGCCGCGGGTGCGGTGTCCGCATGGCGCTTGTGGAAGTCACCCAATCGAGCAAGTTGGTTTTGCTTTTCTTCGTCTGTGGAGCGCGCCAATTCCAGCACCTGTGGCGTGTCATCGGTGTTGGGGTTGCGAAACGTGTTCACGCCAATGATGGGCAGCTCACCCGTGTGCTTGAGCATTTCGTAGGTCATGCTCTCGTCTTGAATCTTGCCGCGCTGGTAGCCGGTTTCCATGGCACCCAACACGCCGCCTCTGTCGGCTATGCGCTCAAACTCTGTGAGCACGGCTTCTTCTAGCAGTTCGGTGAGCTCTTCAATGATGAAGCTGCCTTGGCTGGTGTTTTCATTCTTCGCCAAGCCCCACTCGCGGTTGATGATGAGCTGAATGGCCATGGCACGGCGCACAGACTCTTCGGTGGGCGTGGTGATGGCCTCGTCAAACGCATTGGTGTGCAAGCTGTTGCAGTTGTCGTAAATGGCAATCAACGCTTGCAAGGTGGTGCGAATGTCGTTGAACTGTATTTCTTGTGCGTGCAAACTGCGGCCACTGGTTTGTATGTGGTATTTGAGTTTTTGGCTGCGCTCATTGGCACCATATTTGTCGCGCAAGGTGATTGCCCAAATGCGGCGAGCCACACGTCCCAGCACGGTGTACTCAGGGTCCATGCCGTTGCTGAAAAAGAACGACAAGTTGGGCGCAAAGTCATCAATGTGCATGCCGCGAGCCAAGTAGGCTTCAACAAACGTAAAGCCATTGGACAGCGTGAGTGCCAGCTGCGAAATGGGATTGGCTCCCGCCTCGGCTATGTGGTAGCCACTGATAGATACCGAGTAAAAGTTGCGCACGTTGTTCGCCACAAAGTACTGCGCCACATCGCCCATAACTTTAAGGCTGAATTCTGTTGAGAAAATACAGGTGTTTTGGCCCTGGTCTTCTTTTAAGATATCGGCTTGGACGGTACCGCGCACGTTGGCTTGCACCCAGGCCCGCAGCTCGCTGTATTCGACTTCGGTTGGATCGCGACCTTTGTCTGCTGTAAATGTATCAACCGCTTGGTCAATCGCGGTGTTCATGAACATGGCCAAGATACTGGGGGCGGGCCCATTGATGGTCATGGACACGCTGGTGCTCGGGCTGGACAAATCAAAGCCGCTGTACAGGACCTTCATGTCGTCCAGCGTGGCAATCGACACACCCGAGTTACCCACTTTGCCGTAAATGTCTGGGCGCACGTCTGGGTCGTTGCCGTACAGCGTGACCGAGTCAAACGCGGTCGACAGGCGCTTGGCGGGCATGCCTTCAGACAAGAGCTTGAACCGGCGGTTGGTTCTGAACGCATCGCCTTCGCCAGCGAACATGCGGGTGGGGTCTTCGCCTTCGCGCTTCACTGCGAAAGTGCCTGCGGTGTAGGGGAACAGGCCGGGGACATTTTCCAGCATCAGCCACTTTAATATCTCGCCGTGGTCTTCGAAGGTGGGCAACGCCACTTTGCGGATGACAGTTCCTGACAGCGACTTGCTGGTCAGTGATGTGCGGATTTCCTTGCCACGGATGCGGCTCACCAGTTCAGGTGCTGCGTAGGTTTGTTGGAGTGTAGGCCACGCGGCCACCAAGTCTTGTGCGTCGCTGTCCATGCGCTTGGTGCGTCCCAATGCCAAGTCCAAAGCGGCGTCTGCCGCTTCGGGTCGTTCTGGCTTGTCGATGCGCAGCATGTCCGCCACAGCTTCGAGCTGCTGTATCTCGCGCGCCAACACAACTTGGCGTTTGACTCTGGCTTTGTAGCTGCGCACTGTGCCTGTGATTTCGGCCAAGTAGCGCGAGCGCGCAGGGGGCACGATTGGGGTTTGGTTGGAGCTGTGTCGAACCGCTGCAATGGGCAGTTTTCCAGTACCCAGCGTCAAACCCAAGTTCGCCAAGACGGGCTTCATGGCTTGGTACAGGGCTGTGACACCGTCGTCGTTAAAGCGTGACGCCATGGTGCCAAACACAGGCATATCATCTGGCATTTTGTTAAAGTCACCGCGGTTTCTTTGCACCTGTTTGGCCACATCGCGCAGCGCATCTGGTGCGCCTTTGCGGTCAAACTTGTTGATGGCTACAAACTGTGCAAAGTCCAGCATGTCAATTTTTTCCAGCTGGCTGGCGGCGCCAAACTCAGGCGTCATCACGTACAGCGGCACATCCACATGCGGCACGATGGCCGCATCACCTTGGCCAATGCCAGATGTTTCAACAATGACCAAGTCAAACCCTGCAGCTTTGCAGCTGGCAATGACATCGGGCAGTGCCGCTGAAATCTCACTGCCAAATTCACGTGTGGCCAGCGAGCGCATGAACACACGGTTGCCCGCACGCCATGGGTTGATGGCGTTCATGCGAATGCGGTCGCCCAACAGTGCCCCACCACTTTTGCGCCGGCTGGGGTCAATAGAGATGAGCGCGACACGCAGCGCGTCGTCTTGGTCAAGACGCAGGCGTCTGATGAGCTCATCGGTGAGCGACGACTTGCCTGCACCACCCGTGCCGGTGATGCCAATGACAGGTGCTTGTACTTGTGTGGCCTGCGCGCGCACCTGGTTCATTAGGGTGACATCTGCACTGCCAGCTTCAATGGCGGTGATGAGCTGTGACAGTGCGCGCCAGTGGGCTTGCTCATGTCCTTCGATAGCGCCTATGTGGGTCGGTGAGTGGTTGTCAAGCGCGTTGTCGCAGCGCATCACCATGTCGCCAATCATGCCGGCCAAGCCCATGCGTTGGCCATCTTCTGGGCTGTAAATGCGGGTGACACCATACGCTTGCAGTTCGGCAATTTCATCGGCAACGATCACGCCGCCGCCGCCGCCAAAGACTTGAATGTGTTCACCTCCCTTGGCTTTGAGCAAGTCCATCATGTATTTGAAGTACTCAACATGCCCGCCTTGGTAAGAGCTGATGGCAATGCCTTGCACGTCTTCTTGCAGTGCAGCGCTGACCACCTCATCAACGCTGCGGTTGTGTCCAAGGTGAATCACTTCAACGCCCATGCCCTGCAAAATACGCCGCATGATGTTGATGGCTGCATCGTGGCCATCAAACAAACTCGCGGCGGTAACGAAGCGTACTTTGTGTGCTGGGCGGTAGTTGGCGAGGGCTTGGTAGTGTGCGGACAGGTCGGTCATGGCAATGGCTTGTGGGGGTTGATCAATACAGCCATTATCTATTGACGTTTACGTAAACGTCAATCAGGCCTTGTTAACCCGATGTATGCGGTCTTAAGCGCCAGCATGTTGCTTGGTTGCCACCCACATCCCAAGGCCCATGGCAGGTAAAAACCACGGCAAGTCGGTGTTGACCAGCACGGCCGATAGGGCGGGAGCAGGACAAAAACCGCCCAAACTCCAGCCGAGACCACAGCAGGCTGTGCCAGTCAGCAGCCTTGCATCGATGTCCGTGCGCGTGGGTTGCTGAAACGCATAGGCCAGCCATGGCTTGTCTTGCGTGTTGGTT
>CALBWZ010000253.1 GCA_937893415.1 uncultured Comamonadaceae bacterium
GCGCCTAGCCAGGTCTTGTGCCAAGCTCACATCGGGTGCGGCGTAAAAACTAAAACCTTGGTAGCCCTTGGCCGTTTTGCGTTCGGTCCTAGCCAGTGCAAATTCGTGGCCAGTGTTGGGATGAATAAAAACGGGAAAGTCACTGCCAACCGGCACAAAGCCTAGGCTCACCATGCGCGCAGGGGTTGCGCCAACCACCACCCAATCCAGGTCGCCAGCGTCGCCTTGGCCCAGCAAGGTATCGCGAACCGCACCACCAACGACATAAATTTCTAAAGCGCTCATTGAATGTTCAAGCCTTGGTGCGGTAGGGTTCTTCAAAGTCTAAAAAGTCGTGCTCAGCCAAGGCCGCCTCCATCCAAGCCTGCACGCTGGCAAGTTGTGTGACGCGGTCTGCGTAGGCGCGTGCGTTGGGAGACACGGGCAGGGCGTAGCCATTGATGCGCATCACCACAGGCGCAAAAAAAGCGTCAACCGCACAAAACTGCCCACACAACATGGGGCCTGAGCTGTGGGCCAAGAGTTCGCCCCACAGGGCGTCAATACGGGCAACATCGCTGCGCAGTCCATCATGGTCACGCCACAGCGTTGCGCCTTGTTCTGACAAGTCGGCTTCTATGTTCATACCGCACAGGCGGCGCAAAGACTCAAAGCCGCTGTGCATGTCGGCACACGCGCTGCGCGCCTTGGCCCGTGTGCCTATCTCGCTGGGCCAGACCGCTGGATTCAGCTCAAACAAGCGCTCAACAATGGCCAGGGAGTCATGCACCACCAGCGGGCTGGCGTTGTAGGTTGCTGCACCGTCAATGAGCAATGGCACTTTGCCAGCGGGCGAACCCAGTTGGTGCATGGTTTGTTTGAACTGGGAGTTGGGCGCAAAGCTGTCAAACCGCACACACACCTCTTCAAAGGGCATGCCTAATTCGCGCATCAATACCCAAGGCCGCATAGACCACGACGAGTAGTTTTTATTGCCAACGACGAGTTGCATGGAGAGTACCTTAGATGTTCGCTAGACGCTGTTGTTGTGTGTGGCACGGGCCCAGCGTGTTGTTGCACAGTCAGCCAATGTATGTTGGCCCAATGGCCAGCAGGCTGCTGGCCTCAATGCCCAGTTTACCGAGAGACCAAGCGGTGCTGCTGGGGCTGGCAATATTGTCTATATCCATAGAGCGCACGTTGTCGCGGCTCATTAAGGTGGGGCCTGGTGCAAATTCAAGCGCGGTGGCTTGTACAAGGCCAAGCGCGTGTGGCAGCCCAATGACCCACACCCATTTGCCTTGCCAGCGAGCGCACAAGCCCACCAGTTCGCGCAGTTTAAAGATGTCGGGGCCAACGCAGTCTATGGCGTGGCCGCTGCTACCTGGTGTGAACAGTGCCTGCACGATGGCTGTGGCCACGTCGTTCACCCACACGGGCGCAAACTTGGTGTTGGCACCAGCCAGTGGCAACACGGGCGTCAGACGTGTGAGGGTGGCAAACAGGTTTAGAAACTTGTCTTGAGCCCCAAACACCACGCTGGGGCGCAACACCGTGGTGTGCAGCTGTGGGTGTTGCTGCAACACGGCCTCGCCTGCAGCCTTGCTGCGCTGGTACATAGACGGCGCAGACGCGTCAGCCCCCAACGCACTGACATGCACCACGCGGTGCACGTTGGTCTCCACGCAAGCGGCGGCCAGCTGTTCGACCAACGTCACATGCGTGCGCTCAAACTGTGGTTGACTGCCGTGCAGTATGGCGACCAAATTCACCACGGCGTCGTGGCCTGCCAACACGGACTTCAGGACACCGGGCTGGTGCACGTCAGCGTTGATGACTGTGACGTTGGACAAGTGCGCCAAGCGCTTGCCAGCGGTATGGCTGCGGGTTGGCACTGTGGCTTTGATGCCAGCGCGAGCGAGCATCTCACACAATGTTTGACCAATAAATCCCGTACCACCTAGAACCACAACGCGTTGCATATTGACCTTTTTTATAAATAGCTATGACCCAACTGTAGCGGTGTGGCGGCTGCTGAGCTCAGAACAGGTTTTTAAGGCAAGGATTCGTCTTGCGCAGGCGCAGTTTGATCCTTGGGACCTATGGGCAGCAGGTGCTTGGCCACTGTTTGTGGTTTGTTGGTGATGCGCGCGGCGTAGTTCACCGTGTTGGCCACCACGTGCTGCACATAGCCTCTGGTTTCGTTGAAGGGAATGTTTTCCATCCAAATAGCTGCTTCTAGCGTGGGGCTGTCTGCGTCTGTGCCACGCCAACGTCTAGAGCGGCTGGGGCCCGCGTTGTAAGCGGCCGCGGCCATGGGCAGCGAGGCTTGAAAGTCGTCTAGTAGCAACTTCAAGTAGCTGGTGCCCAGTGTCAGGTTGGTGTCTTGCTCGTTGAGTTGACCAAGGCTAAACCCCGTTAAGCCAATTTTTTTGGCTGTCCATGTGGCGGTGGCTGGCATGATTTGCATCAGCCCGCTGGCACCAACGCCCGAGCGCGCCCCCATCACGAAGCGACTTTCTTGTCGCACGATGCCAAACACCACTGCTGGGTCCAGCTGTCGCAACTTGGCTTTGCGCACCACAGCTTGCTTGAAAGGCATGGGGTACAGCAGCTTAGAGCCTGCCGGCTTGCTCATGCGCGAAGCCGTGTGGATGCAGCGGTCCCAAATGGCTAGCTTGCACGCCCACTGCGCAGCGGCCAATAGCTGGCCATTGGGCATGCCACCTGGTTCGTGTAGGGCAATGCCATATTGCCACTCGCGCACGGCTTCGCTGCGCAAGCCGATCTCAAACGCCAGCACTGCGCGGCGCAAACTGGGGTTTTTCTTGACCGCACGTTCGTCGCTGTGGCTGGGCGACAGGGCTGGGCGGCTGGCTGTGACGGCTTGGCCCAGCGCCTGCATGGCCAGTTGACCGTAAAAGTTATCTGGTGTGGCAATGCGCTTGAGCAGTTGCGTGGCAAGTTCGGTGTTGCGCTCGTTGCGCAAGCCTTCATTCACACTGGTTAATGCGCGGGCACGCCAATACACCCAAGCGGGTTGCTGTGCCACTGTCTGCGGCATGTCGTGGGTGGTTTGTAAAACGCTGTCCCAATCGGCGGCGCGCAAGGCGGCGCG
>CALBWZ010000254.1 GCA_937893415.1 uncultured Comamonadaceae bacterium
TATGGGCGTGGGCATTTACCCGGCCGTTCCCCTCACCATTGCCCGTGTAGCCAACGTAGAACGCGCACAAATGCTGGTCGAATGCGCCAACCGCGCCACCTTGCAAAAGTTTTTAGCGCAGTGGCACACCACGCTGCACGAACTGCGCGCAACCCCTGCCGGCAAAGCCATCATCCGCTGGGCCATTGATGTGGATCCACTGGCAATTTAGCCTGCGAACAGCCGCAGTGGGCTCACAGGCTTGGGTTTAAACCCGCCAACTCACCACCGCAGAAAAGGTCACAAAGGACGCGGTGGTTGTGATCAAAATAATGCGGGCTATGCGTCCGTTGTCTGCGCCAAAGCGCTCGGCCAAGAGCGAGACGTTGCTGGCGCTGGGCAACGACGCCACCAGCAGCAGGCATGTGAGGGTGAACACATCCAACTCAAACCCCATGGCCCTGGCTATGAGGGCGCCTACACATACCAAGAGGGGATGCACCAGCAGTTTGAGCACCACAACAGGCAAGTAATGCGACACAGGCATGGCATGCGCGCTGGTCATTTGCGAGCGAGCCAGCACAGCACCAATGGTGAACAGCGCCACAGGTGACGCTGCATTGGCCAACAACGCCACACTGTCGCCTATGGGTTTGGGCAGCACCACTTGGTACGCACTGGCGACAGCGCCTAACAAAATAGCCCACGGCATAGGGTTGCCCACCACGCCTGTGAGTGCCTGCTTGGCGGCACGCTTTGCACCCGCCACACCCGCGCCATCTAATCGCGACAAGGCGACGCACAACGAACTCGTAATCACCAAGTCTATGAGAATGGTGGCGATTGCGGGGCCAGCACTGGCCGCACCCAAAATAGCCGCAAGCAACGGCACACCCATAAAGCCCGTATTGGGAAACGCCGCCACCAAAGCGCCAAATGACGCATCGTTCCACCCGATACCGCCTCGCTTGGTAACGCCAATCGCCAAAGCCACCATCACCAATGCCACACTGAGGTACAAGCCAAACACCACAGGGTTGAACAGCTCGGCAACTGGCGTGTTGGCACCAAAACGGTACAACATACACGGCAGTGCAAAATACAGCACAAAACCATTCAAGCCAGGAATGGCAGGCAACGCGAGCCACCCGCGGTAGATGGCAATATAGCCCGCCAGCACCAAAGCAAAAAATGGAAAAGTAACAAATAAGACGTTGAGCATGGCGTATTTTAGAGGGTACGAACAGCTGCATGCTGCGCGAGACATGTGGCATGTCACTCAGCCGTCAATGCGCTGAGGGGGCAGCGTATGGACGGCTACGCCTTCCAGATACAGCGTTCATATTGACAAGTTAATCCTTGTCGTAGTTCTTATAAATAGACCCTCAGATCAAGTCTGAGGTGGACAGACGCGTGGTTATGTGAATGAGGGCGGCACGTCCACCGGTTATCATCAGAAGCTTTGCGTGAGTGCACCTATTTATGTCATCAGGCCTTAACCCAGCACAGTTAGAAGCTGTTCACCATGTGAGCGGGCCAAGCCTGGTGTTGGCTGGTGCTGGGTCGGGCAAAACGCGTGTGATCACGCACAAAAT
>CALBWZ010000255.1 GCA_937893415.1 uncultured Comamonadaceae bacterium
GGTGCGCGAGCAATGGCCGTCTCGCCATCCAAGTACTGCTCAAAAAGCTTTTGATATGTTGCCAAGGCCTCGTTTAGCGAATCCGGCCCAGCAGGATATTGATCTTTAGATACTGCAGCTTGGATTTCTGGAGCATGGGCATCTCGCGCTAGCAATTCAGTGGGCAAATCTCCCATGTCGAAGTGCCGAGATCGATTTGAAAATAAACGTGTCATGAATCACAGCATCTTCAAAGAAAATATGTCCTCTTATACAGTGCCAGTGTATTCACCACGGGCTGGATAATTTTTGGCTAAAGCGAAATCAATCGCTCCTAATAGATCAGCGAAATTGGGGCGTGCAAACGGCATGGTTTGGACGGCGCCGTAATAAAGCGTGGTGTCGGGTCTGACGATGTAGACTGCTGGCTCAGAAAATAAGGCCGGCTCTTCAATGCCGATGGAAGTTAGACCGCGTGAGGTGCTAATATACAACCCCCATTGACGTGCGATATCTAACTTCAATCCATAGCCCATCCGCAATGCAGGGGCGTTGAGTTTTTCAGCCATTTGGTCTGTGCGCTCTTTAGTGTCGCTAGAGATAGCAATCACTTTAACGCCACGTTTTTCAAAATCGGGAACTAAGCGCGCCAACTCCAATAGGTACTTCATGCATATCGGACAATGAAGACCGCGGTAAAATACCATTAACGTGAAATGATCAGCAGCATCGGTAGCCAGATCAAAAGTACCGTGATTCAAGGTGGGAACGCTTAATGCTGGACTGGCTTGGCGGGGTATTAGCATGGGGAAATCTCTTTCTAGTAAGTTGTACAGTTAGATTGTTGCTGATTAAACGCAGCAATCCGTTCATATAAATTTACTTTTAGTAAAAGCGCACATCCTAGCATGACGAAATGGTTGTGTGTAATAGTTCAAGTCTTTAAGACTAGACGGTTTAAAAAGAGACCATGGCATCAATGACAGCGGGTAGCATTAGGTTTTTGTGGCTCATGCTATTCGGAGGTAACGGCAATTTGCCAACTAAGCCCTGCTACCTAAAGCCCTAGATAAAGTTGATTGGCTGGAATATCCGGTTCGCATAGCAATTTTTTTCAAACCGATACCGGTGTGAACCAATTGCCGTGCAATCGCCAACCTCAAGTTTTCTAAATACTTTCCTGGTGACACCTGCATCACGTCTTTGAAATAATTAGCAAATGATGTTCGCGACATGCCCGCTAAGTTAGCCAAAATTTCCAAAGTCCAAGGGTGAGTGAATCCGTAGGAGAACCTTGTTCAAAGTGCTGTTGAGCAGACTTTGGCGGAAATCAAGCATAGACCGGATTGTCGTTTATGCTTACTGCGACAGAACCCGCTTTAGCGCTTGACAGCGGTTGCTTCAATCTCCAGTAAAGCCCTGTCCTCCACCAAGCCAGCGACGACAACCATGGTCATGGCCGGGAAGTGTTTGCCCATGATGTCCCGGTAGGCTTGGCCGACTTCAGACTGTCTGGCCATGTATTCGCGTTTGTCCACCACGTACCAGGTCAGCCTCACGATGTCTGTTGTGGCCGCACCTGCTGCCTCGACTATGGCCACTATGTTGTGCAGCGTTTGGCGCATTTGCAATATGAAGTCGTCGCTTTCAAATTGCTGCTGTGCATTCCAACCTATTTGTCCGCCTACATACAGGCTGCCGTCTGCTGTCCAAATGCCGTTGGCATAGCCCTTGGCGGGTAGCCAGCCGTGTGGTTGTATGGCGGTGTTCATGCGCAGTAAATCTTTCAAATAGTGGTATTTTTATTGTAGGCGGCACACGCGTAGGGGGTGCGCGGGTATGTACCTATTTAGTTTGGACTTAATTAGTTTAAGCTCAAACAATTATAAGGTGGTGTAGATGCCTCGCATAAAGCGAGGCACAAGTCACCGCCACTTTGTGCAGTTGTATGACACCACCCAACACCGCGCCCCCGTCTAAACCATGCAAGTCACTGCACATGGTGGTCACACCCAGTGTGCTGGTGCGTGGGGGTTGTCAGTATGGCTATGGTCATGGACAAGCTAGAGGGTGGTTTGCAGCCCAGTTGGTACGCACATGTGGAGATGGCACATGAGCCCAGCATTCGCAACCGCAACCCTAGGTACTTCTGCGCACACCGATACGTTCACACGAGACAACTTACCCGCGCCTGGGTTGTGGCCCACATTTATTTCGCCAGCTGAGCCCTATCCTGAAACCTTAAATGTCGGTGTTGAGCTCAGTGATGCCATGGTTGCAAAAGGCTTTGGTGCGCGCATTGCCTTGGTGGGCAATGGCCGCAGCAGAACGTATAAAGAGTTGGCTGAGTGGAGCAACCAACTGGCCCACGCGTTGGTCAACAACTACGGGGTTAAGCCTGGCAACCGTGTGTTGATACGCTCGGCCAACAACCCAGCCATGGTAGCGTGTTGGCTGGCAGTTACCAAAGTTGGCGCTGTAGCCGTCAACACCATGCCCATGCTCAGGGCCCTTGAGTTGCAGCAAGTCGTTGACAAGGCGCAGGTTAGCCTGGCTTTGTGTGATGGTAGGTTGCTTGACGATTTAAAGCCGTGCATACGGGCAGGCAGCAGTTTGTTGGCCATTGTCACATTCGACGGCACAGCGGAGCAAACACAAGAATTGGACAGGGCTGCACTTCAGCACCCAGTGGTTTTCTCAGCTGTTGCTACCAGCAAAGACGATGTGGCCTTGCTGGGGTTTACATCTGGCACCACAGGCCAACCCAAAGCGACCATGCATTTTCACAGCGACTTGTTGATGGCTTGTGACGGTTATGCCAAAGAGGTGTTGCAAGTGGTTGCCACCGATGTGTTTGTTGGATTGCCGCCGCTGGCGTTCACGTTTGGCTTAGGTGGTTTGGCGCTATTTCCACTGCGGTTCGGTGCGTGTTCGGTGTTGCTTGAAAATGCATCACCATCAAACCTCATTGACATCATTCAGCAATACAAAGCGACCGTTTGCCTAACCGCTCCGACCGCTTACAGAGCCATGTTGGGGGCCATGGACGCAGGGGCAGATGTCTCCAGTCTGCGGGTGGCCATATCGGCAGGCGAAACCTTGGCGGCGCCCATCTACGACGAATGGCTGGCAAAAACAGGCAAACCCATGCTGGACGGTATTGGCTCAACAGAAATGCTGCACATCTTTATCAGCAACCGGCTAGACGACAGCCGAGCAGTAAGCACAGGCAAGCCAGTGACAGGCTACGAGGCCAAGGTGGTTGATGAGCAAGGGCGGGAAGTCGCACATGGTGAGCCGGGCGCGTTGGCGGTCCGTGGGCTAACCGGATGCAGGTATTTGAATGACGAGCGACAACAGACGTATGTGCGTGATGGATGGAACATCACGGGCGACACGTTTTACCAAGATGCACAGGGTTATTTTCACTTTGTTGCCCGCAACGATGACATGATTGTCTCTAGCGGCTACAACATTGCTGGCCCAGAGGTAGAGGCCGCTTTGATGTCGCACGAGGCAGTGGCTGAGTGCGCGGTGGTGGCGCAAGTTGACGAAGCCAGAGGGCATGTGGTGCGCGCACATGTGGTGCTTCGACAGCAATGGGAGGCCAGCGCCGAAACGGTGCAGCAATTGCAAGATCACGTTAAAGCCATAATTGCACCTTACAAGTACCCCCGTGTAGTGGTGTTCACCGATTCCCTTCCCAAGACAGCGACCGGCAAAATACAGAGGTTTATGCTGAGGTAAACTGTTTAATTGACAATTTCTAAACCCCCAAGGAGACAACCGTGCAATTCAAACTAGCAATAACAACAATAGTCGCAGCCACATCGCTGTTGTGTATGGGCGCCGCGGCTGTTGCTGGCCCAGTTAAAGTCGGGATGATCACCACGCTGTCGGGCGGTGGTGCCGGCTTGGGCGTGGATGTAAAAGACGGTTTTGAGCTGGCTGTCAAGCTCAGCGGCAACAAAGACATCAGCGTTGTGGTGGCCGATGACCAGCAAAAGCCGGATGTGGCCGTTCAGCTGGCCGATAAGATGATTCAATCTGACAAAGTTGATGTGCTCACAGGGATTATTTGGTCTAACTTGGCCCTGGCAGTGGTGCCAAGTGCAACGGCACAAAACAAAATTTACCTCTCACCCAATGCGGGCCCGTCAGCATTGGCTGGTGCTGGGTGCAACAAAAATTATTTCAACGTGGCTTGGCAAAACGACGACTTGCACCAAGCAGCTGGCGCGTACGCGGCAGGTGTTGCCAAGTACAAGAACTCTTTTATCTTGGCACCCAACTACCCAGCTGGTAAAGACGCGCTAACGGGTTACAAACGTGGCTACAAAGGCACAGTTGCTTCTGAGGTGTATACCAAGTTGGGTCAAACCGACTACGCTAGTGAGATCGCGCAAATCAAAGCCTCAGGCGCCGATTCCGTGTATTTTTTCTTACCAGGCGGCATGGGCATTGCATTCATGAAACAGTATGCACAGTCAGGTGCCAAGACGCCATTGGTAGGTCCGGCCTTCTCGTTTGATCAAGGTATTTTGCAAGCCGTAGGTGCGGCAGCTGTGGGTGTGCGCAACACCTCACAGTGGTCTAAAGACTTGAACAATGCGGCGAATGTGAAGTTTGTTAAAGCATTCCAAGAAGCTTATGGACGCCTGCCGTCGCTGTACGCCAGCCAAGGTTACGACACGGCCAACTTGTTGTTGTCAGCCATGGCGCAAGCCGATATCGGCAACGCTAATGCCTTTAGGGCTGCGCTAAAAAAAGCCAACTTTGAATCGACCCGTGGTGCGTTCAAGTTCGGCAACAACCAGCATCCTATTCAAGACATTTATGTGCGTGAAGTCATCAAAGAAGGCGGTGTGTATACAAACAAAATTGTGAGCAAAGCCATCTCACAGCACGTCAGCGTGTACGCCAGCCAGTGCGCAATGAAGTAAGCACGCCAGACAACCACGCCCAACTTGCAACCCATGCACAACTGATCGCGCACCTCGTTTGATAACTACGTCCTTGGTTTTGGAGCAACTGCTCAACAGCGTGCAATACAGCATGATGCTGTTTCTGATGGCCGCTGGTTTGACCCTGGTTTTCGGGGTCATGGGCGTGATCAATTTGGCACATGGGTCCTTGTACATGGTG
The DNA here is from genome assembly GCA_937893415.1 of uncultured Comamonadaceae bacterium. GTDB lineage: Bacteria > Pseudomonadota > Gammaproteobacteria > Burkholderiales > Burkholderiaceae_C > RS62. The sequence continues at coordinate 5,125 of CALBWZ010000255.1, forward strand.
GGTGCATTTGCCTGTGCCGCCGGCGTTCAAATGGGTGTTGGCTTCTTTGTGTCGCTGCTGTTGGCTGTGGGTGTTGCCGCACTCACAGGTGCGGTGATTGAAATTGTGGTGGTCAGACAGTTGTACCAGCGCGACCACCTAGACCAAGTGTTGGCAACCTTCGCACTCATTCTGATGGCCAATGAATTGATGCGCTGGTGGTTTGGGTCCTTCCCGCTCAGTCTCGATGTGCCGGTGTTGCTGCAAGGCACAGTGGCACTCCCTTTTGGCGTAACGTACTCCGTCTTTAGGCTGTTTATCATTGCCATGTCGGGGGCAGTGGCCGCGGCCTTGTTTGTACTCATTGCCCGCACCCGCTTGGGTGTGCGCATACGCGCGGGTCAGTCTGACCGCGAGATGGTGGCGGCACTGGGTGTCAATATCAGGCGCTTGTACACCATGGTGTTTGCCATAGGCGCCGGGCTAGCCGGTCTGGCGGGTGCACTTATCGGCAGCTTGCAATCAGTTCAAGTGGGCATGGGTGAGCCTGTGCTCATCATTGCCTTTGTGGTGATCATCATTGGCGGCATAGGGAGTATTTTTGGCAGCTTGGTGGCGGCCTTGTTGGTGGGTACGCTGGATGTGATGGGTAAGTTTTTATTGCCGATTTTGTTTGCGGGTTTTATGCCTGTAGGGCAAGCGGCTTCAATGGGTTCGGCCTTGGCGTCGGTTGCTATTTATGTGCTGATGGCCGCGGTGTTGTTGTTCAAGCCGCAAGGGCTGTTTGGCAAGCCAGCATGACACAGTACCGTATCAATGCAGCGCTGATACTGGCCTTGTTGTTGGTACCTGTTTACGCACAACTCTCGGGTGACATCTTCTCGCTCACGCTGGCAACCAAGGTGGTAATCTTGGCCCTGGCCGCGGTGGGTTTGAATGTGGCTTTGGGTTTGGGCGGGATGGTGTCGTTTGGCCATGCGGCTTTTTTTGGCTTGGGCGGCTATGTCACAGGTATGTTGGCCACCCACCACATGAATGCAGAGCCCTTATTGGGGACTGCATGGACAGGCTCGCAGGACATGTTGGTGATATGGCCTGTGGCCTTGGTGGTGTGTGCAGCGGCTGCGCTAATGATCGGTTTGCTTAGCCTTCGCACCAGCGGCGTGTACTTCATTATGGTGACGTTGGCATTTGCGCAAATGATGTATTACTTGGCCATTGCATGGCCAGCTTATGGCGGCGAAGATGGTTTGTCGTTCTACGTGCGCAACCAATTTGCGGGTATGGACACCATGACGCCGTTGACTTATTACCTCATCACATTGGCCGTGTTGCTGTGTGCGTTGTGGTTGTTTGCACGTTTGTCGCACTCTGGTTTTGGTTTGGTATTGCAAGCAATTCGACAAAATCCGCAGCGGGTTAAAAGCGTTGGTATTTCCCCTTTCAAAGTTCAACTGACCGCATTTGTCATTTCGGCTGTTATTACTGGTTTGGCTGGTTCTTTATACGCAGACCTCAACCGCTTCGTGAGCCCGCAATCGTTGTCATGGCACTTCTCCGGCGAGTTGATTGTGTTCGTCATTTTGGGCGGTGTGGCAAGACTAATGGGCCCTGTTATCGGCGCGATGGTGTTTGTGCTGCTAGAGCATTGGCTTGGTGGTGTCAGTGAGCACTGGCAATTTTTCTTGGGGCTGACACTCTTGATGGTGGTGATGTTCGCGCGCGGCGGCGTGCTGGGTCTGTTGCTGCGCAAGGACCAGGCATGAGCCATCCCGTTGTCGAGCTGTGCAATCTGTGTAAGTCCTATGGCTCGTTAGAGGTCACAGCGAACGTCAGCTTAACGGTACAACCAGGTGAGATCCACGCCTTGATTGGGCCCAATGGGGCTGGTAAGTCCACGCTCATCAAGCAAATCGTGGGTGAGGCAATGCCAGACAGTGGGCGCGTGCTGTTGGACGGGCGAGACGTCACAAGTTGGGGTATGGCCAAGCGTGCACGGGCCGGCGTAGGTAGAATTTTTCAAATTTCTTCGGTGTTGCCAGCATTCACTGTATTACAGAATGTGGTGCTTGCTGTGCAGGGTCGTGAGCAGCGTGTGTATGGTTTTTGGAAGCAAGCCCTGTCGTTCCAAAAAAGCTGCGACGACGCCATGGACGTGCTGGAGCAGTTGGGTTTGCACCAGCGTTGTGAGGTGCTGGCTGGCAATCTGTCGCATGGCGAGCGGCGTCGTCTTGAATTGGCGATGGCCATGGCCTTGCGCCCCAAAATTTACCTGCTCGACGAGCCCATGGCGGGCATTGGCTCAGAAGGTACGCAAGACATGTTGTCCCTTATAGCAAGCTTGCGCACGCACGCACCTGTGTTGTTGGTCGAGCACGATATGGATGCCGTATTCTCGTTGGCCGATAGGATTTCAGTACTCGACTATGGCCACTTGCTCATGACGGGCTCACCCGATGAAGTCAGGCGCAATGAGCAGGTGCTGTCTGCCTATTTGGGACATGACGGTATGCCCATTTCTACCCAAGGCGTTGTATGAGTGCGTGGTTGGACATGTCACATGTGCAGGCAGGCTATGGACCTGTGCAGGTATTGTTTGACGTGAACTTGACGTTGGAGGCCGGCGAGGTGCTGGCGCTGATGGGGCGCAACGGCATGGGTAAAACCACGGCTGTTAAAGCACTGATGCACCTGATTGCACCCACTGGCGGGCGCATCACCTGGCAAGGACGTGACCTCGCCAACTTACCAACCCATGTGGTGGCTCAATTGGGCTTGGGTTTGGTGCCTGAGGGCAGGCGCTGCTTTCCAAACCTAACGGTTTTAGAAAATCTCAGCATGGCCGCCAAGCCCGGCCATTGGGACTTACCCCGTGTGTACGAATTGTTCCCGAGGCTTGAACAGCGTCTTGGACAGTCAGCCAACACCTTGTCTGGCGGTGAGCAGCAAATGCTGGCCATCGCCCGTGCGCTGATGACCAATCCGAGGTTGCTAATTTTGGATGAAGCCACAGAAGGCTTGGCCCCCGTTGTGCGGCAAGAAATATGGCGCGCTATTGCGGCTTTGCGCATCAGCGGGCTGTCGATTGTGGTGGTTGACAAGTCACTCAAAGAGCTGCGCGGGGTGGCTGATAAAGCCGTTATTTTAGAAAAAGGGGCCACGGTGTGGAGTGGGCCTCTAGACAGCTTAAGCGCACACGATGCGGCGCGCTTATTGGGCGTGCATTAAGTGCGACAACACCAACTGGTGTAGGCGGTGTGTCGGTGTGGTTAGGGCGTCCAGCACTGTGAAGTGGTTGAGCCCTTCATAGGCTTCGCAAACGGGCACATGCTGTGTACCCCATGCGCTTTGCATCAAGGTGTTTTGACGCACAAATTCCTCGCTTTCTTGTCCGCCCACCACGCAGCTGAGCTGTGCGCCGTTCAAGGCCGATGGTGGCAAATTCGCCGGGCTTAGACGTGCGACTTGTGCGGTGGTGAGTTGCAAGTCTTGTTGCAGGTAAGTTGTTCGCATGATGGGCGCCAAGTCGTATAAGCCAGAAATCGCAACCGCCCCGCTGACCAGCTGTGGCGGCAAGTCCACTCCCACCGTTGGCCACAAGGTGTTGACCAGCATGGCCGCCAAATGCCCGCCCGCCGAGTGGCCAACCACTGTGATGCGGGTGGGGTCTGCGCCATAGCGTTCAATATTGCGGTACACCCAGGCCAAGGCTTGTGTCAGCGACAGCGCAATGTCTTCTATGCTCGCCTGCGGGCACAGTGGGTAACTGGGCACCACCACGCAAGCGCCGGCGCTGACAAGCGCTGGCGCAATAAAGCTGTGATCGTCTTTGCTTAAAGCACGCCAATAACCGCCGTGAATAAACACAAGCACCGGCGCCAACGCGCCGTTTGTTGCTGCTGGAAACACATCAAGTACCTCGCGCGGGTGTAGGCCGTAAGTCACGCCGCTGTGGTGGCTTAGCTGCTCTCTTGCCAACTGAGAGCGGGACTGCCAGCCTTGCAAAATGGCTGGCGCGTTGACCACGCGAAGTCGGTTGTTGTACTGCGCGTTTAAGTACGCGGGAGACATGCGTGGTGTGTTCATGGTCATGGTTATGGCGGGGGCTGGGGCTGGGGGTTTAGATGCGTGTGTGGGTTAAGCGCTCAACTGGCTGGCTTTCAGCGTGCCCAGTAGTTTGTACAGCTGCGCGTGTTGTGCATCAGTGAGCCCGTCAAAGGCTTTAACAATCCACTTTTCATGGGCAGCGGCCATTTTGGCAAACAGCTTGCGTCCCTTGGCGGTGAGGTGAATGTGTATCACGCGCCTGTCATGTGCGTTGGCCTCGCGCGCGACCAATCCTTCTGCCACCAATTGGTCTGTAATGGTGGTGATATTGCCCCCAGTGACCATGAGTCGTTGTGACAAGTCTTTCATTTTCAAACCTTGCGGGTTGCGCTCAAGCTGTGCCATGAGGTCAAACCGCGGCAAGGTCGTTGCAAACTCTTCACGCAATTTCGAGCGCACATCACGCTCTACCATGGACGAGCAGCTTAACAAGCGCAACCACAAGCGCAAGGCCATGGCATGTTCGCTGTGCGAGCGGGCTTCTAAATCTAAAGGGATCGCGCCAGAGTCATTCATGTAGGTGTGCATAGGTTGTGTGTTGTAGGCAAACATTTTTTATTGCATGTTGCAATGCGTCATTGCCCTATTGCCACAAAATAATATTAGTTTAAACTTCAAACAATAATAATGAAACAATGCAGTTGTGCATTGTTTAAGTGAATTATATTTTATGAGGCAATTGCATGAACATCGTCTGTATAGGTGGCGGCCCAGCTGGTTTATATTTTGGTGCCTTGATGAAAAAGCGCAACCCTAGCCACACAGTCCGCGTGGTGGAGCGCAACAAGGCCTACGATACATTTGGCTGGGGCGTGGTCTTGTCTGACGCCACCATGGAGAACATGCGTCAGTGGGACGGTAAAACGGCTGCCGACATTGAGCAGGCTTTCAACCATTGGGATGATATTGAATTGCTGTTCAAGGGGCGAACCATTCGTTCTGGCGGGCATGGTTTTGTGGGTATTGGACGCAAACGCTTGCTGAATATTTTGCAAGCGCGCTGCGAAGAGTTGGGCGTAGATCTTATTTTTGAAGCAGACGTCAACTCAGACCTTGACTTCGATGATGCCGATCTAATCATTGCCAGCGATGGGGTTAATTCAAAAATAAGAACGCGTTACCAAGACGTCTTCAAACCAGACATTGTGGTGCGTCCCAACCGTTTTATTTGGTTAGGGACTCACAAGCTATACGACGCATTCACATTTGATTTCCATCAAACTGAGCACGGTTGGTTTCAAGCGCACATTTACAAGTTTGACACCACCACCACCACATTTATTGTGGAGTGCCCTGAGTCGGTGTGGCTGGCGCATGGCTTGGACGTCATGAGCCAGGATGAGTCAATTGCATTTTGTGAGCATATCTTTGCGGCCACCTTAGCGGGCCACACGTTGATGACCAATGCGCGGCATTTACGTGGTTCGGCTTGGGTCAATTTTCAGCGTGTGGCTTGCGAGCAGTGGTCATTACAAAACACCAATGGTGCGCATGTGGTTCTCATGGGTGACGCTGTGCACACGGCTCATTTTGCGATCGGTTCTGGGACCAAGTTGGCCATTGAAGACGCCATAGAGCTGACCCGACAATTCGACCTACTTGGCGACGACCCGGCGAATCTGCCTGAGGTGTTGGGGACTTATCAAGCGTTGCGTCGGGTTGAAACCTTAAAGCTTCAAAACGCGGCTTGGAACGCCATGGAGTGGTTTGAAGTGTGCGGTGAGCGCTACTGCGACCAGCTAGAACCAGAACAATTTATGTACGCGATGCTCACACGCAGTCAGCGCATCAGTCACGAAAATCTGCGTTTGCGTGACCCGAAGTGGTTAGAAGGTTATGAGCGATGGTTCGCTCAGAAAAGTGGCCTGACCTTGCCAGCGCCAGCAGTTGGCAAACCCACGCCACCCATGTTTACCCCGTACAAAGTACGCGACTTGGTGCTGCACAACCGCATTGTGGTCTCACCCATGGCGCAGTACAGCGCCGTTGATGGCGTGGTGGGGGACTACCACTTGGTGCACTTGGGCGCACGTGCCATGGGCGGCGCAGCGTTGGTGTTTGCTGAAATGACATGCGTCAGCGATGTAGGGCGTATCACACCTGGTTGCCCAGGTCTTTATACCGGTGAACAAGGGCAAGCTTGGCAGCGCGTGGTGGCATGGGTGCACAACAACAGCAGCGCCAAAATTGCTATCCAGCTTGGCCATGCGGGTGCCAAAGGGTCAACGTGTGCGGCCTGGGACGGCATGGATCAACCATTGCCTGACGGCAATTGGCCACTGGTGTCGGCCTCCCCACAAACCTACATGGAAGGTGTCAGTGACACGTCACAGGCCATGACGCGCCAAGACATGGACTTGGTCACCCAGCAATTTGTTGTGGCGACCCGTCGTGCCCACGATGCGGGCTTTGATTGGCTAGAGTTGCATTGTGCCCACGGCTATTTGCTGTCTAGCTTTATATCGCCGCTGACCAACCACCGCAGGGATGCTTATGGCGGCAGCCTTGACAACCGCTTGCGTTACCCGCTGGAAGTGTTCAGCGCCGTGCGCAAGGCGTGGCCAAATCACAAGCCCATGTCGGTGCGTATATCGGCACACGACTGGGTCGCTGGTGGCATCACACCTGCTGATGCAGTTGAGATTGCCAAGGCGTTTAAGGCCGCTGGTGTCGACATGATCGACTGCTCATCTGGGCAGGTGAGCAAGCAGGAAAAACCGGTTTATGGACGGATGTTCCAAACGCCATTTGCAGACCGTATTCGGCAAGAAGCCGGTATTGCGACAATTGCGGTGGGCGCAATTAGTGAGGCCGACCATGCCAACAGCATATTGGGCGCTGGACGTGCCGACCTGTGCGCTGTGGCACGCCCGCATTTGGCCAATCCATCTTGGACATTGACAGAGGCGGCCAAAATTGGCTACACCGTACAAGCGTGGCCCAAACAATATGTATCTGCCAAACGCCAGATGGAAAGCATCTTCGATAGAGAGCGTCAACAGGCCAAGACCTGAACGAGTGATCTGAACGTCAGCCGTCAGTCGCAACACCAACACCAACACCAACATCAACATCAACATCAACGAGATCAGGCCATGAGCACATCTACCCACAACGCCGACCACATGCCAGCGACACTTGCTGAAGGCAATCAGGTGCTACTGGCCGACTACCAAGCGCAACACTTTGTATGGGCTGTTGACCATGGCGTGGCGACCATCACACTGAACCGCGCTGAGCGTAAAAATCCCATGACGTTCGACAGCTATGCAGAACTGCGTGATCTGTTTACCAAGCTCAAATGGGCGACCGATGTGCACGCTGTGGTGGTGTGCGGTGCCGGGGGAAATTTCAGCTCAGGCGGTGATGTGCACGAGATTATTGGCCCGTTGATACAACTTAAGATGCCTGCGTTGCTGGCCTTCACGCGCATGACTGGCGATGTGGTGAAAGCCATGCGCGCGTGCCCGCAACCCATCGTGGCCGCCATTGATGGTATTTGTGCCGGCGCGGGTGCCATAGTGGCCATGGCGAGTGACATGCGGTTTGGTACAGCACGCAGTAAAACGGCCTTCTTGTTTAACCGTGTTGGATTAGCGGGGTGTGACATGGGCGCTTGCGCCATATTGCCCCGCATTATTGGCCAGGGCCGCGCGAGTGAGTTGCTGTTTACGGGGCGCAGTCTAGGTGGTGAAGAGGCCTTTCAATGGGGCCTGTTCAACCGTCTTTGCCCGCCAGAGGATGTGCTGGCACAGGCACAAGCCTTGGCCAACGACATTGCCAGCGGCCCCCACTTTGCCAATGGCATCACCAAAACCATGTTGCACCAAGAATGGGCCATGACCATAGAGCAGGCCATAGAGGCAGAGGCTCAAGCGCAGGCTATTTGCATGATGACTGAAGACTTTAACCGGGCCTACCAAGCGTTTGCCAGCAAGCAACAACCAGTGTTTAAAGGAAACTAGTGTTATGAACAACGCGCACCTACAGTGGCCGTTTTTTGAAGACCATCACCGTACGTTGGCTGCGGAGTTAGAGGCGTGGGCCGCAGCCAGTGTGGCCCATATTCACAGCGACGACAACGACGCCGATTGCAAACAGTTGGTCAGTCTGTTGGGTGAGGCGGGCTGGTTGCGCCACGCCGTCGCTGGGCAAGCGTTCGGCGGTCGAGGCGAGACAGTGGACACGCGTACTATTTGTTTGCTGCGCGAGACCTTGGCGCGCCACAACGGTCTGGCCGACTTTGCCTTTGCTATGCAAGGCCTGGGTTCAGGCCCCATTTCTTTAGACGGCAGCGACGCACAAAAGAAAGCTTATTTGCCGCGCGTGGCCAGTGGCCAAGCCATTGCCGCTTTTGCGCTGTCTGAGCCCGAAGCAGGTTCTGATGTGGCGGCCATGTGTTGCGAGGCGACTGTGGACGGCGCTGACTACATACTCAACGGTGAAAAAACATGGATATCAAACGGCGGTATCGCCGACTTTTATGTGGTGTTTGCACGCACCGGTGAAGCGCCAGGCGCTCGCGGCATATCTGCGTTTATTGTCGACGCCGATACGCCAGGTTTTGAGGTGACACACCGCATTCACGTCATCGCGCCTCATCCGCTGGCTACCATTCGATTAACCGACTGCCGTATCGCTGCATCGCAGCGCATTGGCGAGGCAGGTCAGGGCTTCAAGGTGGCCATGCGCACTTTAGATGTGTTTCGCACCTCGGTGGCCGCTGCGGCCTTGGGCTTTGCCAAGCGTGCGCTGCAAGAAGCCTTGGCGCGTGCCAGCTCGCGCGATATGTTTGGTGGCAAGTTGGCTGACTTTCAAATCACCCAGGCCAAGCTGGCTGACATGGCACTGGCCGTAGACAGTTCTAGCCTGCTCACTTACCGGGCCGCGTGGCAGCGCGACCAAGGGGGCAACGTGACCAAAGAGGCGGCCATGGCCAAATTGGCTGCAACCGAACAAGCACAACAAGTCATCGATGCAGCCGTACAAATATGGGGTGGCATGGGTGTGGTCTCGGGTGTGATGGTCGAGCGCCTGTACAGAGAAATTCGGGCCCTGCGGATATACGAAGGGGCCTCTGAAGTGCAGCAACTCATCATTGCGCGTGAGTTGCTCAAACATCGATAACAAGTTGCAACCATGACTGCACAAGATCATTTCCCCGCGTCAGGACCTGGATCAAAGTCCGTCTTTGAGTCTGCCTTTCAGCCCATGTTCGAGCACACACTGCTGGTGCATTTTTCTCACTGCGACCCAGCGGGCATGGTTTTTTTCCCGCAGTACTTTGTCATGCTCAACAACTGTGTGGAACTGTGGTTTACACAAGGCCTACACATCCCATATGCCCAGCTGGTTGCCAAGCGCAGAGTCGGCTTGCCCACAGTTAACCTTGTGTCACGCTTTGTCAAGCCGTCTTACATGGGTGAGCGCATCACTTTTGGCTGTGGGCTGAAACGCCTTGGCGCGCGCTCTATCGTCCTCGATGTGCACGTCTATGGCGCTGGCGACCACGCCGATGCCCGCGCCGTTTTCGAGCAAACGCTGGTCACCACCTCTTTAGACACGCACCGTTCCATCGCCGTCCCTGAGGACATAGTGGCGGCGTTTAAAAAGCCTTGAACGCAACCCACTCATGTGTGTACCTGTTTTATGGGTGGTGTGCGTTGTCGATGGCGCGTTGCATGGGTGGAAACCGCACGGTTCTGTCGCAGTAGTGGAATTTGGCCGAAAAGAGTTGCGTCGTTGACCTGG